>DAONFW010000004.1:44147-69271 GCA_035403785.1 Minisyncoccota bacterium
GTTTCTAAATTCATAGTATCTTGATAGCCAAGCATTTCTATTAGCTCTCTATTATAGTCTCGCATAAGTTGTCTCACGAGAACGTGCTCTATCCCCTCGTGATATCTAACAATTGCATCAACTGGTGGAACAGATTTATCTCCCAAAGAAAGATCATTCGAAGTTGGCGTTACTTCTTCGTGGTCCACATCCCCGTCTGTCACACTAGAACTCGATGTTCTGAAAGATAAAATATTACCATAAATAACTTGTGGATTGTTGCCAGTAATGTTTGTTTGTATAGCTGCCCTAAATTCATAGGTTGTGTCTTTTGTGAGATTTTTTAAAGGATAACCCATCATTCCTCGTCCACCACTGGGGTGACTTTGATAATTTATTTTTCCGCTCCATTGATAAGGATTACTTGGCTTGGTGGAGATTTGAGCTATGTTATTTGTAACCGACATCGTTCCGGTTGTTTCTGTTAAACTGTTTATGTTTGGTGTGTTAACCGAATTTACATTTAAGTTTGATTGGATATTTTGAATCAGATTAAAAGGAGACAACAATGATACTTCGTTTGAAATAGATGCTGTTGCTTGGCCAATCACAGAGTTTATTAAATCTTGGTAGGATTTCTTCTTTCTATATTCAAACCATGTGGATGAAGCAATAGCAGAATTGTATGTTCCATTTAAGTTTGCAAAAGTTGAACCAACTGAAGTGGCGGGTTTTGTTGATATTGTTCCCAGAGAAACATTCGGATCGTTTGATGTAGTAAAAGAAGAAACTGCACCGTATTCAATAGTATTTTTATCAGACGCAACAGCACAGTAATAATAAGTAGTGTTTGGTTCTAAATTGTAAATGTCAGTTGAAAAAGTTTTTGTATGATCTTGATGGTCGTTTTGGCTAGGACCAGTTCCTAAAAAGACTTCTTTTGTGGATTTCATATTGTCACCAAAAACTTCATTACAAAAAATAGGAGCAACATTTCCTGGGTCTACATTTGAGTATCTGAAATAGCCATAAAGTGGTATAGGAGAAGTTAAAATAGCGGAACCACTCAATGTTGCACTTTCATGTGTTATATTTACTGCAACTGAAGCTGTGTGAACGTTGTGCGGACCGATAGCAGCAGAATTATTTGTTCCATAATAAATAACAGTAGTATCCTCAGAAAAAATAATTCCTGGAGTTGTCAGTAATATTATGAATACAAATGCAAAAATTATTTTTTTTATGTTTTTTATCATTTATATAATTATAAATTGTTAGTAAATTTGTAATGCATTTTCCCACTCTTTTGCGGTTCCTGTATACCCTGGACTATTGAAATTAAGAGCAGCACCAGTTGATCCCTTGTGAAGATCTATAACATCAAGAATCCATGCATTATTAGAACCATTTAAATTAAGCTGTGTTTTACAATCAGGATTGCCCCAACATTCACCAAAGATTACAGCTCCAAGAAAGCCTGTTGCGTTTCCGTTTCCACCAGAATATACCCAACCACCTTGGGGTACTATTGGGAGGTTATAATTGTATAAATGTGGTTTAAGGTATGCAGGTCTTTTTTTATCACCGATGTTAGCTCCCCAGCCATTACCTCCTGCACTTACTGGTTGTAAAGCAAGCCAAGTTGGATATGAAGATAGTTCTTTCTCGCATCCAGCAGGTCCTTGTAATAAATCTTCGTAAACATATTTTAATTCATCTTTAGCTTGATTTGTTAAATCATCTATGTGGGCAATGTCTCCTCCTGAAACAAGACTGGTAGATATTCTAGCAAAGGAATTTTTCCATGCCACTAAATCATTCTCATAGGTTGCTGAATTTTCGTTCAAATTAGCAACCCCATCTTTTATCGTTTGAAGTCTTTTTATTATTCCTTCTTGGAAAGCTATTGCACCATTGTTGTCTTCTATCATTTGTTCATAACCTGCATTTTTATTGAATTCATTTTCAGCTTCAGCTGTGACGCTTGGCATGAAAGAATTTTTTACGTTAAAATATTTTTTTATCAACTTTGAATATCCATCCATAATTTCATTGGTAACAAATTGAAAACCATTCATAGTACAAAGCTGTTCTTGACTTGGAAGATTTGTCATTCCTGTCATAGTCGATAAAGCTTCTGCAATATAATCACCAGATCTACCTGCAGAGTCATTACCGCAATTCATGGCACTATTACCCCAATCGATTATCGCAGTACCTATTCCAAGAGTGAAAGTATTTAAAAGTGCATAACCAGTTGTGTCTGCTATTCCCTTGACCTCTGAAACAATATTGGCTAGAGCATTAGTTTTTTTGTTAAGAATAGCCTGGGCATCATCTTCCCATCCCGGGTGAGGTCCAGGAATACAATAATCTAATTGATAGATTGTTGGAATTAAACCACCATAACCAGTTTGAGTACTATCTCCTGTGTGTAGAAGTGTATAATTTAATTCTTTAAGTTTGTTTATATAAGTTCTTTGTTCATCTATTAAAGCTTGTGTAATGTCTGTTCTAATATCAAAATCAGGATGGCTTTGTAACCAAGGACTTGAATCTCTTTGATAATCAGAAAAATCTTTATCTGTTTGGCTACTTTGATAATCTGCTAGGCCATTATCGTCATAATTATTTATGTCATAACTAGTAGAATAGTCACTATCGGAAAGTGCCGACAATCCTTCATTTGTAAGCTTTGAACTTGTTTTTGCTAAAACAGCATCGAGAATTGCAGCAATGGCGTCATTTAAGGTATCAGCTGACAACAGTGCGTTCTCGCTGTTGTCCATTTTTTTTGTTAGTGTTTCCGCTATTGTCTTTCCCGGAGTAACTATTTCCCATTGTTTACATATTCTTGCTTGTGTGTTTGTTCCTTGCTCGTCTATGTATCGTCCCCCCAAAACACTGGTTCCTTGCTCGTCCAGATAACGATTTCCTGCGTTTAGTGCTGATAGATGCTCTTCTTTTGTTACTCCTTCTGGATCAACACATCTTTCTTGGCTTAAAAATCCGCCAGATTGTGCAAGTTCTTGAGTTTTTTGAGTAGCTTCCCCTAATATCCTTGATTGCATTTCATTTGAAGCCATTAAAGCAAATCCGAATGGATTGTTAGCCTGGTTTGTGATAGCGCTAAAGGTGTTCCAGCCACCCTGTACTTGGCTTAAAGAATATTGTGCGTTGTCTTGAAATTTTTGATTAAAACTAAGTGCACTGTTTGTTAAAAATGATTTAGCGAAGGGATATTTACTAGAATCTGATAATTCTTGTTTGAATGACAACAATTGTTCTTTTGCGATATCTTTGAAATATTTACTTGGATTTTTCACAAAAAATGAGTCACCAGAATTTCCGGTGTTTATCCAGTTAACAATACTTACGGTCATTTTGTCGACGATCATTTTTACTACAGCTTTTCCGATTGAATTCAAACAAGCGTTATTTTTATTATCAGAAGATGTTGATTTATCTACTCTATCCAATGTTTTTCCTTGTGTTGTTTGTTGTACTTTTATGTCCCCAACCATTTGTTGTAAACTGGCGTCATAGGTAGGGATACCCTCTAATTCCATAGCTGTCTGAGTTACTGTGTCTGTTAAACTATCAACGTTAGTGTATTTGTCTATTTTGTTGCTTTTACCACTGAACACTTTTTTAATACCACTAAATAAATCTCCTGTTCCTAAAACAGAGGTGCACCCTGGTAATTGTTTTATTAAAGGAGAAAGGTCCCCAACGATACTTGTCAAAGAACCACCACTAGAGTAAGAATTTGTTGCTCCAAAACCCACCGTTTGTGCGTAAGTTTTTTTTGTATTCAAAATTGGAGATACGATTATTATCGAAATAATTCCAAAACTTAAGATTGTTCTGTGAATATTTTTTAATTTCATTACTGTATTATACCATTAATTGATAATATTGTTTCCATACTTCCAACAGCACTTACTAATTCCTCGCTATACTTCTGGTATTGGGAAACACCAGAAAGGCCAACGATTGGATCGTTGGCTATTTTATTCATGTTTCTCACTGATATCCCAATGTTGTTTGAACTATTTATTATTTTTAGATGGTAAGAAGATAGACTTTCTGGGACAGACAAAGAAAGCATTTTTTGTGCATATTCCTGATAGGCGTTTGCTATAGTGTTTAATTTTGCTTCCGACTCAGTATTTATTCCTGATGCTACCAAAGTTCCGACAATCTCGAGTTCTTTTCCAACTCCTTTTTCTTTGTATGACTCAAACATGTTTCCAGCTTTTAAATAATATTCTTCTTGTGTTTGAGCACTATCTACTGAGTTTATTTTTAAATTTTGTAAAGTGTAGTTGTTTACTAATTCTGGGTTTGTAATACTTTCACCCAACGCTGTCGTCATGTTTTGCATAGTAGTGGAATCCAGTTGCCCGCTTTGTTTTAAAGCAGCTAATGAGGCAAAAAATTGTTGAGCAAACTTATCTGTTTCGTTTAGTTCGGTGCTTAGGCCGGTTCCCCCTGGAGTTTGCAATATTTCTCTTTTTGACCTTATATATTCGGCATCTGGCATATCAAAAGTTCTTGTATTGTTTGGATCTGTCCCCCAAAGTCCTTCTTCCCAATCTAAAACTCCATCACCATCAGAATCTTTTTGCAGAAGTTCATTAATGGTTAGTTTTTGTGTTATTAGATTTTTTTCTTTTTTACTTGAGCCAAAATTGCTTTTACCAAACAATAAAACAGAAATTATGAAAACAAAAATACAAATACTAACAAAAGATAGTATTATATATGCAAATTTTTTACTTGGCAGGTATTTTTTGTATTTTGGATTTATGTTTAAGTTAATTTTTCTCATATTTTTTACATTTTTGATGTTCCATAAATAGAAATTATATCTAATGTCACAGTTTCTTCCAATGGTGGATCTCCCTCTAAAATGCAAGTTATTGTTGTTTTTCCACTATATTTACCAATAATCCACTGCCCGTCTCTTAAAGGAAAACCAGTTTTGTTCTTTACTCCATTAGGTATGGCGTAGCTGTATGGCATTATTAAACCTTTGACACTGATTGGAGTTACTTCAATTGTTGACCCAGAATAATTGCAATTATACCCTGAAGATTCAAGCTCCTCTATCTTTTCTGCTTTTGTATTTGCTATTTTTCCACCAAAAACCTTACTTGATATGGAAGAAGCAGAAGATGTGCCACCTCCAACTCCCCCAGAGTATTGAGCGCTAATTTCTTTTTTTGTAAAAATACACAAAAAGATCAGTACAGTAATTATTATCACTACTATTATAAGAAATGAATATTTTTTTATTCGCATCGCTTGTATTATACCACTTATTTTTCTTTAGATACAAGAAAAAATTAATTTTTTGTGAGTTTTAGCCAATCATCTAACGGTAGCTCTTCGGCTCTATTGTTTAAATATAGATTTTTTTCTTTGGGAATTATATTTTTTAGGTTGTTAGAAAGTTTTTTTCTTTTGTGTGCAAAACCAGCGTGAATTACTTCCCAAAAATTTTTTTCTGAAATTTTATTTTCTTCAAAAAAATTTCTAGAAATATTTTTTATTAACAAAACAGCTGAATCTACTTTTGGTGCTGGAGAAAAATATCTAGCTGGCACTTTGGTGATTATTTTTGGTTCGCCATAGGCTTTTACAGAAATAGACAAAATACTTTCTTTCTTATCCCGCGCTATTACTCTCTGTGCAACTTCATTTTGCACCATTAAGACCATAAGCTCTGGTTGGTTTTTTTCTGTTAAAAATTTTTTCAAAATAGCGCCGGTAATATTATACGGAATATTTGCGATTATTTTGTATTTTTTGTTTTTAATTATTTTAGCGATATCGAAATCTAAAATATCAGATTCTAGCAAAATCAATTTTTTAGCTAAAATTTCTTTTGAAAATTTTTCTGAAAGCAAAGCAAACAAGTCCCTATCTTTTTCTACGGCGATTACCAGACCAGTCCCAAAGGGATAAACTTTTTCTAGAATCTTTTCAGTTAGTGCACCTTTTCCTGGGCCAATTTCTAAAATAATATCTTGATCAGAAATTTCTCCTGCCTCGATTATTTTATTCAAAGCAGAAACAGATTTTAAAAAATTCTGTCCTAAAGATTTTTTTGCTTTGTGTTTTATTTTTTCCATGTTTTATTTTATTTTTGATATCAGAAATTTTAATTATTTTTTTCTAATCTAATCTAATCTAAATAAATAGTTTTGATTCTGTTTCTCTCTCCTTCTTTTTCCAAAAGATCAGCCGGTATATCTGCAAGAAATTCTGAAGGTGAATTTATCTGACGTGAACCAAAAATTGTTCTGTAATTTGTGTATGTTAAATACAATTTTTCTTTTGCTCTAGTTAAAGCAACATAAAATAACCTTCGTTCTTCTTCTGGGTCTTCTTTTGCTTCATTTTGTTTCTCATATGGGAAGAGACCCTCTTCTAGTCCAGCGATAAAAACGCTTTTAAATTCAAGGCCTTTTGCCGCGTGGACTGTCATTAATTTTACCGCATTTAAGCTTTCTTTTCTATCCTTATTTTCTTTATTTTCGTTGATCAAAATCGAATCTTGGTCAGAAGCAAGAGCGGCGTCTTCTAACAATTTTTCTATGCCAGCTTCGCCCGTTAGTTCGTCATATTTTAGTGCTAGAGTCGCAAGTTCTTTGATGTTTTCAATTCTTTCTAATCCTTCTTCTGTTCCGTCTTGCAGTTCTGTTTCGATTCCAGTTTTTTTGATAACATATTTTATAATTTCAGAAGATTTTTTGTCATGCATCTGAGTTTTTATGTCTTCTAATAATTTATAAAAATTATCTATTTTTATTTTAGTTTTTATTGGCAGTTTGTCTTTTTCGCCAGCAAAAATTTTTGCAATAGTAGCTTTACCGATTCCTCTAACTGGAAAATTTATAATTTTTTTTATATCTGATAAACTTTCTGGATTTAACGCAGCGCGTAAATATGCAAGGGTGTCTTTGATTTCTTTTCTTTCGAAAAATTTTATCCCCAAAACTTGATAAGAAATATTATGACGCAACATCGCTTCTTCTAATGCGCGAGATTGAAAATTTGCGCGGTACAAAACCGCAAAGTCTGAAGCCTCGTTTTCGCCATAGTCTATTTTTTCTAAAATTTTTCCAGCAATAAAATCAGCTTCTTCTGTTTCGTCCATTGCTTCAAAAATTGAAATTTTTTCACCTTGAGTATTTTTGGTAAATAAATTTTTGTCTGGTCTAAACTGATTCTTTTTTATTACCTCGTTTGCTGCTTCTAAAATGTTTTTAGTAGATCTATAATTTTCTTCTAGTGTAATTATTTTTGCGTTTGGATAATCTTTTTCAAAATTTAAAATATTTTTTAAATTTGCACCTCGCCAAGAATAAATGTTTTGATCAGCGTCACCAACAACGCAGATGTTTTTATTTTTTTCTGCTAATAATTTAGACAAAATGTATTGCACTTCGTTTGTGTCTTGATATTCATCTATGTGGATAAACTCCCATTTGTTTTGATAATATTCACGAAGTTCTTTATTTTCTTTTAATAACTTTGTTGATTTAACTAACAAATCATCGAAATCCAGCGCATTTTCTTTATTCTTTCTTTTTTCATATAAAGACCAAACCTGAGCAACTAAATTTTGGAATGGCTCGTTTGGATTGGTCACATAATCAGAAGCATGTTTGAACTTCCCTTTTTCTCTGCTTATTGCATTTTTAATTTTTCTCGGCTCGTATTGTTTTGGATCTAAGCTCAATTCTTTTAAGGTGTCCTTTATCAAAGAGTTAGTATCGTTTTCGTCTAATATTGAAAAATGCTTTGTTAAACCAAGCTCTTTTGCGTTTTCTTTTATAATATGAACTCCCAAAGAATGGAAAGTACTAATGAACGGCACCGTGTCTTGTCCTTTAGTGTTTTTATCCATTTCTTTCAAAATTCTCTCTTTCATTTCTTTGGCCGCCTTGTTTGTAAAGGTCACGGCAAGAATTTTGTTTGGAGAAATACCTTCTTTTATTAAGTTTATTATTCTGTGTGTAACGGTTTTTGTTTTACCTGCGCCTGCTCCAGCAATAATAAGAAGCGGCCCATTTTTGTGGATTGCCGCTTCTTTTTGTGGTGCATTTAGTCCTTGAAGGTGTTCCATTCCGTATACTATAGCACAAATATATTTTCAGAAAAATTTTATCAAAAATTATCCAATCTGACTCATGATGTTTGTTGCGCTATCTTTGAATTTTATAGCTTCTTCTTCAATTATTTCTGAAAGATTTTTTGTTTTACTGTTTAAGAAATTAAAAATTTCTTCTGGGGTTCCATTTTGATCTAACAGTTTTTCAAAACTGTTTTGATCTTTTTCTGACATTTTTTCAAGAACCCGCATTAACACATTTTGGAATATCACCGACCCAATATCTGCAAGAATTTTTTCCTGATCCGCTTCTGGCAGATTATCTATATTTAGAACATTTGCAATATTATTTTTGATTGGATTCATTTTATTTTATAAATTATTTTTGCTAAATTAACTTAGATTAATAACATCTATTTATTTGTTAAAACTTTATTTTTATATTATTTTTTCTTGCATATTGCAAACCTTTCATAATATATTCTTTTGGACTAGTGCCAGAGTCTAAACCAGTTTCTGGCACTGGTTTTAATCCGGTTTTGTCATGGATTTCTTGCAATAATTTTTTTAACGGACTATATTCATCTGTAACTTTTTCTAAATTCAAAATACTGTGGGCCATTCCCTTGTAATTTTGTATTCTTTCCCAGTTCCACATTTTTTCTTCTGGAAACATTTTGTTCATTTTTTCAGTATAAAGATCGTTTATTTCTGTCATCTGTTCATTTGAGAGTTCATATGGATTTTCTCCTTCTGTAATAAATTTTTCAACAGGATGTCCAGTTGCGTCCAATTTGTGTTCATAGGGAGCGCCAGTTTGTTGGGTTTGAGTTTCTGCTGGTGTCATATCTGTTTCAGGTTTTTCTGGTTCTGCAGCTTGAGTTGTGCCAGTTTGCTCAGTTTGAGTTTGTGCCACTCCGGTTTTTTCTGTTTGTATTTCTTCTGATTTTATATTTTCTTGGGTGTTAGGTATTTTTTTGTCTGAAATTCCATATTCTTTTTCAGAATATGTACCAGCACCTTGATTTTCTACTTCAGTTGCTGGAGCTTGTTCTGTTTGACTATATTGTTCTGCATTTTTTACTCTATATTCTTCTTCTGTGTATGTGCTACCAGTTTCGTTTTCTGTTGTCATGTGCTGGTTTGTACTTACTTTTGGCTGCTCACCGGTTTTGATTTTGTATTCTTCTTCAGTATAAGTATTTGTTTGTCCTGGAGTATTTATATTTTCTGGCTGTGCCTGTCCTTCTGTTTTTAATTTGTATTCTTCTTCTGTATAAGTAGGTGTTTCAGAAGTTTTTTCTGTCGGGGTAATAATTTTCTCGTTAGGTTTTAGTTTATATTCTTCTTCTGTATAAGTTCCAGAATTATTTTCGTTTTTTATTTTTACTGTTGTTTCGTTTTGGTGAGTTTCAGGTATTTCTCTTCCTTCAGCTTGCCCTTCTGTTGCTGGTGTTTCATTTCCTTCCAAAGAAGAGTTTTCTAATTTAGGTGGAATCGTTGCTTGAGGATTTTCTCCAGTATTTTCAATTGGAGCTTGAGGTTCTTCAGAATTTGTTTGAATTGGTGATGATGATTCTGTGTTTTCTTCTGCCCAGTCTGGTTTTATTTGTTTTGGTGCTATGTGCGTATTTCCTTCGGCCCCCTCAGGATTCACTTGGATTGGAGCGACATGACTATTGTCTTCGGTTATTTTTATCTCTGTTTGTCCTTGTCCTGTTTTATTTATTATTTCTTCTTTCGGAACGTTTGGGTTTTCTACTGTTTTTTCTACTGGAATTTTACTTTGAATGTCTTCATGTGGAATCGTTACTTTTGTTCCTTGTGGTACTTCTCCTGCTAAAACTTGTTCTGGAGTCAAATTATGTGCTATTTCTGTTAGACTAAGAGAAGTAATACCTCCAAAGCCAAGTGATACGAGTGATTTGTGTATCAATCTGTTTCTTTTCCTTTTTTGTTCAGTTTCTAAAATTTTCGCATGTTCTTTTTTGTATGCTTGTAATTGATCTAAAGATAATTCTTTTTCGCCCAAACTATATTTTTCTGCCAAAACTTTTTCTTCTGCTTTTCTCTTTTCTTCAATTTTTTCTTTTTTAAATATTTTTTCAAAACCGGATCTTCCCAGCTGTGTAGCTGCGATACTTAAGCCTGCACGAACTCCTCGTATTGCAAGGTATGAAGCAAAACCACCTGCCGCAGCTATTGCTGCTGGAGTTATCGCATATATGATTGGCGCTGTAACAGCTATACTAATTGCAGTTTTTGCTATTCTTTTTCCGATTTGTTGTTTTGTATCTTGGCTTTTTGATGGTGAAAAATACCAATGCACGGCTTTTTGTAAAACATTTCTTTCTTTTGGTGGTAGATTTTCTGCTTTTAGTGCATTTAATTCTTTTTGTTCTTCTATTATTACTTTATTAAAAATATCTGTCTTTTTAAATCGTTCTAGTTGCAATTCTATTGCTTCTTTTGTGGCACCAGATTTTTCTAACTCTGACTTTTTGTCAGCAAACATTTTGTTTCCAAAAGCAACAATATTTTTATTGTATTCTCCTTCAAGTTTCTTAAGCTCTTCTGTTAGTTCTTCTTCTTTTACTTTGGAACCAAAAAATTTTCTGCCAATCTTTTTGAAGAAACCGGCTTTCTTCTTTCTTTCGGCCATGAATTTTTTGAACTCTTCCGCATATTCTGTTCTCGCTTTTGTTAGGTCTTCTTCGCGCCATTCTTTTTTGTTTTTGCCAGATTCTTTTTCTTCGGCAGCTTTCTTGTCTGCTTCTTCCTGTTCTTTTCTTATTTTTTCTAGTTCCTCGTCGGTTTTTTTGTTTATATCAGCAAAAACACGATCTTTAGCTTCTTTTATTTGTTCATCTAGTGTTAGCTTCGGCTTTGGCTCGTCTGGTTTTTTTGAAATTTTATTTTGTATTTCTTTTTTCTTTGCTAATAATGAATCTGCTTTTTGAGAAAGTTCATCAAACTTTGCACGATCTAAATTTTGCGCTAGTGTCAGTTTTTCTATTTTTTTTCTTAGATCTTCATTCATTGTTTTTTATTTATTTAGTTCTGCTTTTAATTTTTCAATTTCCAATTCTCTTGCAGACATTTTCATTCCAAGTGCACTTATTTCTTCCATGATTTTTTCTAAAACTTTTTCATCTTCTTCTGTCCAAGTTTCTTGTGTTGATTCCGTGTTTGCTGATTCCTTTTTAGTTTCGGTTTTTATTGAATCAGGATTTTTGAGAATTTCTAGAAATTTTTTTTCTGTTAGGTTCCCTTTTATTTTTCCAAAAACCATTACTCCACGCACATCTGTGGCGCATCCTGGTTCAAGTTCGTTTAATTTTTTTACAATATTGCTTAAGTTTGGATGATTTGAATTTATGTGGAAAGTTTTATTTTTATTATTCCTACTCCAAGTTATGAAAGTGTCATATTTTAGAGCCACTGTTCCAATGAAACCTCTGTTTCCTTCAATATAATTTGTTTTAAGTTGCCCAGGATTATTTTTGTCTGGTATTTTTTTAAAATTATGATAAACAACTTTTCCTAATACTGTATTTTCTATTTTATCTGCATTTTTTATACCATCAACGGTTTCTATCGCTTTTGCCCGTGCTTTTTTGCACAAATCAGCTATCGTAAGTCCGTCTGTTGTTAGTTTTGTAGTGCCAAGTTCTCCCCTGAGTTCTTCTTCGGTAAACGGCTTGGATGGATCTTTAATATCCCCAGATTCGATTAATTCCATTAAAATATCAAATGGAATTTGTTCTGCTATAGCATAAAGCGAGTCAGACCAATTATTTTTAAAATAATTTTCTGTGAAAGCTTCGTTTCTTTTGCCTTCTTTATTTTTTAAATAAGACAAATTATCATATTCATTTACAAAGTTTACAAATTTTTTCAACCATTCTGGATTTTCTTTCAGAGTTTTATTTTTCTGCATTATTTCGTACATCATTTTTGTACCAGAAGTTTCTTTTCTTTTTCCTTCACCATGATGATCGATCCAAAGAGTAGTTGTTTCTCCATTTTCTTCAATTTTTATCCATTCACCTCCAGCATCAATAAATACCCGAATTCCTTTTGTTTTTTCTTCGGGTTCCATTTGTTTATTTCTGATATCTATAATAGTAGATTTTGCATTTTCGCTATAGATTTCATTTAATTCTTTATTGTTTAGATTATGCAAAAGATAAAGAGTCATTCTACTATCTAAATCTTGTTTAAAAGAATATTTCCCTTCTTTGCCTTGGCTTACAATAATTTCGTCTATTTTTTTATTTTTTAAAATTTCCGCGATTTGATCTAAGGTAGTTAGTTTTTTATTTGCTTCTGGAGACTTTGTTGTTGGCTCAATATTTTTTTTGTTATCTTGTTTTTTAGTTTTTTCATGTTTACTATTTTTTACAAATTTTCCAAGTTCCTCTTCACGATTACCAGAAACTGTTAAGTTTATTTCCCCGCTGTTATAAAATTTTTCAAATCTATCTGGAAGAATTTCTAGTTTGTCTTTTTTATCCGAAATATTTTCTGTTTCTATTAGAAATTTTCCATCCCTTTTTATTGTTCCAATAATTTTATATTTTTTAAGTTCTTGGCCTGATTTCGCTTGTATAAAAAATTCACTTCCTTTTTGAAGTTTTATGATTTTACCGTCAATAAAAGACTTAATTGATAAAATTTCTTGATTAGGCTCTTTTGTTTCTGGTATACCCCTTTTTTTTGAAAAAGCTTCATATTTTTCTTGGTTTTTTTCATCTTTATCCAACATTGGTTGTATGATTTTATCTATAGTTTTTGTTAGTTCAAGATTTTTTAGCTCTCCTTTTGCTTTTTCGTATTCTTTACGATTTCTGAAGTTGCCAGTAGGAAGACCAGCTCTTTTTGTTTTTGAGACTTTTTTTAAGTCTTCTAAGTTTTTTAATATTACCTGTGGTTTTTTTTCTTTATTGGTAGACATGTTAATTTAGATATAAGTTAAGTATTTCTATTATAAAACTTATCTTTTAGAACTCCTAATTCTTTCGTTTTTACTTATAAATTATACAATAAAACTAAATTACCGTCAATTATGTTTTCCACATTCGGATTGACTTTTTGCTTGTTTTTGGTATTCTTATTACATACGGAACAGGGGTACGAAAATACGATTGAACTCTGAAAAGATTGTAACCATCGCGAAGACCTTTAGTTTGTAGTACAAGTTTGGTCGTTCTGCATTTTGCCTTTATTTTTAAGGCTAAAAGGATTCTCGCGGTATAAAATTGTTTTATAAAACCTCAAATTAAAATATTCAGCTACGCCCTATCGGCCTCCTTTTTACTAGGACAGGTCTTTTTGCCTGTTAATATGGCTTATGCCCAAGATACAGCTCTAGAGGCAACTGGATTTTCATACCAGGCGGTTGTTCAAAATGACGCAGCTTCAGGAATTGCTGATACAGATAATGAAATTATTACTTCTGGTGGTGCTTTGATGGCAACGGTTGCCAATATTGGTAGTCTTGAAGGAGTTGATGATGGAGAAGCCCTTTCTGATCAAATAGAAGTATATGTGATAAGAAAAGGAGATTCCATTGGGCAAATAGCTGAAATGTTTGGAGTTTCAGCTAATACTATTCTTTGGGCGAACAACATGAAAAAGGGAGATAAACTTGTTGAAGGAGAAACTCTTGTTATTTTGCCAGTAGATGGATTAAAGCATACTGTAGTAAAAGGAGATACGCTTAGAAATATCGCAGCCAAATACAAAGCAGATGTCTTGGATATTGCTGGATATAACGGCATGTCTATCGAAGATCAATTGACTGTTGGACAAGAATTGATAATACCTAATGCTGATGTTGATTTACCAAGCACTTCAAGCTCTTCTTCTAAAGGAAAAACAAGTACAAAAACTACAGTTTCTTCTGGAAAAACTGTTTCTGGATACTTTATAAACCCAGTGCCTAATTATAGAAGAAGAAGTCAGGGATATCACGGAAAAAATGCAATTGATCTAGCTGCTCCAATTGGAACAAAGATTGTTGCTTCTGCTCCTGGAACAGTTCTTGTGGCACGTAATGGTTATAACGGTGGATATGGAAATATGGTAATCATTCAGCATCCAAACGGAACAAAAACTTTGTATGGTCACATGTCTAAACTTGGAACTCATACTGGTGCAAAAGTCTCAAGAGGAGAAGTTATCGGATATGTTGGATCAACGGGACACTCAACAGGACCACATTTGCACTTCGAAATTTATGGAGCAAAGAACCCAGGTACAACAACTCCAATGTCTTGGGCAAAATTAGCAAATTAAAAACCTCTGTCAGATAGGCAGAGGTTTTTAATTTAGGTATTTTTTAATATTTATTTATTCTAACAAAAGTAGAGCAAGCATTAATGCAATTCCTAAGAGAATCGAAAAAATTTGAGAGAAGATATTTCTAAGTTTTTTCGATTCTTTAAGTTCTGGAATTAAGTCGGACATTGCAATATAAATGAAACCCCCAGCGGCTATTGGAACAACCCAGTCGGTAAAAGTTTGCGCTACACTACCAAAAATAAAAGCAATAACAAGTCCAACTACAGCCATTAGAGCAGAAATAAAATTTAAATACAAAGCTTTTCTTTTTGAAAATCCAGAATGGATTAAAACAGCAAAATCCCCTACTTCTTGTGGAATCTCATGTAGAATAACTGCGATTGTAGTAGCAATTCCTATTGGTGTGCTTATCAAAAAACTTACGCCGATTATTATTCCGTCTATTAGGTTATGAAAACCGTCTGTAAATAAAATTAATTTTCCAACTGGATGTATTTCTGTTTCTCCTGAATCTTCTCCATGATGATGCCAATGCATAAATCTTTCTAGAATGAAGAACATTAAAATTCCAGAAATTAACAAAATACCGATTATTGTTTGGTTCGTAATTTTTTCAAAAGCTTCTGGAATTAAGTGTATAAAAGCATCTCCCAAAAGTGCTCCTATTGCTAAGCCGATAAAAGAGTGGATATATTTTTTTAGAGTTTCATCTTTGAGAAATAAAAACAAAACTCCGATAAAAGAGACTAAGCTAACTATCGTTACACTAAAAAAAGCGTTTAAATAAGGCATAAAATAAAAGATTTAAATTAGAGTTAAGAAATTTTTGCTTTTATTTTGTTGGCTACATCATTCATACTTAGACTTGTTTTTGTGATGTAGAAAGCAGGTTTGTATTTATCAAGCTGACTTTTTTGTTCTCCTCCAAGATTTGTTAGAACCATGATTGGAACTTTCTTTCCCCAAGAATTTTTTTCCTCTCTGATTTGTTTCATAAATGCGATTCCGTCCATAACCGGCATGAGCACATCTAGAATAATCATATCCGGATGATGTGCATCGGCTAAAGCAATTCCTTCTTTACCGTCTTTTGCTTGAAGAGTTTTAAATCCTTCCCTTTCCAATTTATCAACGAGAGCTTCTAATATTGGAACTTCATCTTCTATTATTAAAACTATTTTTTTTTCTTCTTCTTTTTCTATTTCCATATTTTAATTTTGAACTTTTTGTTTATAGATTTTTTAAAGTTCGGCTAGTTTTTAATAAAAAACTTAATAATGATGTATTTATTTTTGTGCGGGATAAGGGAGTCGAACCCTTCACCACAGTTTGGAAAACTGTTATTTTACCGATAAACTAATCCCGCATTTGTTTTTAATAATATACCAAAAAAAGATATCAAAATCAATATCAATAATTTAGTAAGTCTTGTCGGGGCACTGAGAATCGAACTCAGTCTACACGAACCCGAATCGTGTGTACTACCGGTATACTATGCCCCGATAGGTTAAATTAACAATGTCGTGTCGGGCTGCTGGGAATCGGACCCAGTCTACATGTTCCCAAAACATGTGTACTACCGGTATACTACAGCCCGTTGTTGTTCTGTAATGCTATCTTACAACATTTTTAAAACTTCTTCAACAACTTCTTCTTTTTTTAAACCATTTGTATCTAAATACAAATCAGCATATTTTTTATACAAAGGTAAACGTTCTAGAATAATATTAGCTAAGCCTTTTTCTTTTAGCCCAATAATTCCGTCTTTATAAAGATTTTCACCTAATCTTCTTTCTATTTCTTCTTTGGAAACATCTAGATAAATTACCAAAGAATTTTCTTTTATCTTTTGCATAGCTTTTTCAGAAAAAATAATACTTCCTGGTGGTGCAAAGATTAAACCATCAAAATCTAATTCTAGAGTGTACTTTTCTTCTAATTCTTTCAGTGCTTCGTTTCCCTTTTCTTTTAAAATAACGTCATGATGCTTCCCTTCTTTTTCACGTATTAGGATATCTAGATCAACATATTTGCAACCCAATTTTGGGGCCAAGACTCTTCCGGTGACAGACTTTCCAGAACTAGGCATTCCAATGAAAGTTAATCCTTTTTTTGATTTAAAATTTTGCATAAACGAGTTTAATTATATATGAAATATCAGAAATTACAAAATTAAGTCGTTTATAGCCTTTATTTTTGCTTTTTTGTTATTTAAGTCAATAAAAACAACGATTAAATCAACTTGCCATTCCATGTAGTCTGGAACTCTATTGGACATGAGATATACCTGAATTGTTTTGATCATTCTTTGTATTTTCCAAGGATGCATATTGTCTTCTGGACGGTAGTTATCTATAGTTTCACGCGAAACACTCTTAATGTTTTCACGGGAAACAGATTTTACTTCTACAAAATGCAGCCTATTTTCTTTAGAAGCTACAATATCTAACTCACCCCATTTTTGAGTGTAGTTTCTTTCTTGAATAATAAAATCATGTTTCATGAGAAACCTGCAAGCTATGTTTTCTCCTATTTGCCCTATCTTTTGTTTTTCAGAAGTAAATATTTTTGGCATATTAATATTATTTAAGCTTTTTGCTTATTGCTTTGTTTACTATAAAAATAACATAAAAAATATAAATGTTACATGTGTAACTATATAAAAGTGTTTCACATGAAACAATTTAGCTCATTTTTGTGTCTTTTAACAAAATATCCTTATTTTACAAAGGTTTTTCGTTGTTTTTTGAATTAAAAGACAGTTCTTAAAAGTGTCCTTTATAAACATTACCAACATAGTTATCCACAGTTTTTAACAAAATACCTTTATTTCTGAAAGGTGAGGAATTAGATTAAAGGACAAAATTCCTGAATTTTAATTTTGTGCACCCGGAGGGATTCGAACCCCCAATAACGGTTCCGAAGACCGGTGTGATATCCATTTCACTACGGGTGCATATATTAAGTATACTGCACATTTTTTAAATTATCAAAGTCCTTTAAGTTTATATGAGTCTTTATTTTTTTATAAAATAAAATTGCAAAATAAAAAATAAAATATTATAATCCTAAATATCTTGAACAGTTTTTGAAACAAAAAAATATACAAGATAAAAATTTTAGAAAATAATAGCGGTCATGGTTTAGTGGTAGAACACGTCCTTGCCAAGGATGAGACGGGAGTTCGATTCTCCCTGGCCGCACAGAATTTTTGTGGACTCACTAAATAAAAAATTAATAGCACAAATTCCAAAAGAAGTTTCTTTTGTTTTGGAAACGCTCGAAGGTGCGGGCTTTCAGGCGTATTTGGTTGGGGGATGCGTCCGTGATATTTTAATGGAAAAGAAGCCAAAAGACTGGGATGTCACAACTAACGCTAAACCAGATCAGATTATTGCTTTGTTCGAAAAGACTGTATATGAGAATACTTTTGGCACAGTAGGGGTTTGTGTTCCTCGTGAAACCAGCGAAATAGCTGTTTCACAAGAAACAAAAGCTAAAGAACCAGTTGAGTCTGCTGCGATAGATGTTTCACCTGAAACAATTAAAACAGCTGAGAAATATGAGATTATTGAGGTTACACCCTATAGAACTGAAGCAAAATATAGTGATTTTAGACATCCAGACGAGGTAAAATTTAGCGAAAACATAGAAGATGATCTAAAAAGAAGGGATTTCACGGTAAATGCTATGGCGGTAAGGGTTAAAGGACAAGAAATTGAGCTAAAAGACATATTTGATGGTATAAAGGACATAAAAAGTAAAACTCTAAAAACGGTTGGAAACCCAGACGAGCGTTTTGGTGAAGATGCTCTAAGAATGCTCAGAGCTGTCCGTTTTGGAGTGCAGTTAGATTTTTCTATTTCTCACGAAACAGCAGAAAGTATTTTAAAAAATTCTGAATTGATAAAAAATATTTCTCAAGAAAGAATTCGTGATGAGTTTGTGAAAATAGTAATGTCACCAAATCCAGCAGTTGGAATTGTGATGCTACAGAAATTTAATTTGTTAAAAAATATTATTCCTGAACTAGAAGAAGGAATAAATTGTGAGCAGGGAGGTGAACATATTTATGATGTGTGGAATCATTTATTGAACGCACTACAACATGCTGCAGATAAAAACTGGCCTTTAGAAATAAGGCTTTCTGCGTTGTTTCATGATATTGGAAAACCATATTCTAGGAGAGCCACTACTGCAAAAGTTTTTTCAAAAAAGAAATTTACTTTTTATGGTCATGAAGTTGTCAGCGCAAGAATGACAAAAAAAATTTTAGAGAGATTAAAATTTTCTAGAAAAGAAATTGAACTTGTAGAAAAACTCGTTCGACATCATATGTTCTTTTCTGACACGGAAAAAATTTCTTTGTCAGCAGTAAGAAGAATAATCACAAAAGTAGGAAAAGAAAACATTTGGGCTCTTATGGATGTCCGTGAGTGTGATAGAGTAGGAATGAAGAAGAAAGAGGCGCCATACAGATTGAGAAAATATTTTGCGATGATAGAAGAAGTTTTGCATGATCCGATTTCTGTAACACAGTTAAATATAGACGGGAATGATCTTTTAAAAGACATTGGAATCAAGCCGGGTCCAAGAATTGGCTGGATTTTAAACGCTATTTTGGAAGAAGTGCTAGATGATCCAAATAAAAATAGTAAAGGACATTTGGTGGACTTAGCAAAGTCGTTAAATTTGCTTTCTGATCAAGAATTAAGGACATTAGGAGAAAGAGGAAAAGAAAAGAAAGAAAAATTGGAAGAAGAAGAAATAACAAAATTACATAAAAAGCATCGAGTTGATTAGATTAAAAATAAAATAGTATACCAAAAATATGAATTTAAATTTTTCAGAAACAATAGAAAAAAAGTTATCCACAGGTTTAGAAAAAAACGAAAAAATTTTGCAGACGGCAAATAATTTTCTTGGTGAAGAAAAAAAATATATTGATGAAAAAGTTTTTTCACAAATAATTTCTGAAACTGAAATAGAAAAAAATAAAATAGAAAAAGAAATTTCAGAAAATAAAAATGAAAAAGAAGTAAGTTATGATAAATATAAAAAATCCTTTAGAATAAAGGACGGAAACGAGGTTTCTATGGGGGAAATAATTAGTGCCAGAAGATTAGGTTTTGAAATTTCTTTACCAGAAGAGTTAGAAAAATTTGGAGATGGAAAAAAAATTAGAAAAATTATGATAGAAAAAAAGGTTAACGATTTTCTTTTTTCTAATTTGAATAAAAATCTTGCACGGAATTTGTCAGAAAAAATTAGACAACAAGATTTATTAAAAGCCAAAGCTTACGAAAAAATAGCAGAAAGATCTGGAGAAAAAAGTGAGCAACTTGGAGTTGTGGCTGAACAGATAATTATTGGCGCTCTTGAGAGTTTAGCAATAAATAGACCAGACTTGGGGTTTGATGTCCTTGAAGCTAATGCTTATCAAGACGTGAATAACAAAATAGATTTTATAATAGACACAAAGAAAAAGAAGCGTGGAGTTGGGGTAGAGAGTATTGAGGCCAGTGAAAATAATGATATTTTTCAAGGTAAATCTATTGGGATACAGTTTACAATTAACAGCAGTAAAGCAGAACATAAAGCAGAACAGATAGTAAAAGCAAAAGAAAGGGGATTAAATATCGATGATATTATATATGTTCAGATAGAACAGAAAATTTTACAAGAGGCTGTGTCTAAATGGCAAAAAGAAGGAAAGAGTATTTCTGGGCCATGGAAGTTTTTGCCTCCAGAAATTAGAATTGCTACTTTGGACAACCTATTTAAGGATATTTTGTCTGAAGAGCAAATAAAAAGCTTAATTAAAAATATAAAATAAAATATAGATAAAAAGAAACGGCGCTTTAATTATTAATTAAGCGCCGTTGGTTATATTTTGTTTCTAAATAAAATTTAGAAAGTATTATCTATATGTATAAGACATCATTGTGCCTTATTAGATCTCGTTGTATTCTTTTGTAAAGATGTATCTGAATATATTGTAGCAAGTATAAAGGACACCGCAAGTGCTCTCTAAAGGACATCTGTTGATAACTAGAAAAAAGCTTAATAAATAAAGCTGAATATGCTAATATAGATTTATATGAAAATCGGTATTTTTGATTCAGGCGTTGGTGGTTTGATTATTGCGAAAGCAATAAGAAAACTAATGCCAGAATATGATTATGTATATTTGGGAGATACAAAAAGAGTGCCTTATGGAAATCGTTCGCATGAAGCTGTTTTTGAATTCACAAAACAGGGTGTTGATTATTTATTTAGAAAAGAAAATTGTGAAATTATAATAATAGCTTGTAATACTGCTTCAGCAAGATCGTTAAGAAAAATTCAACAAGAATATTTACCAAAAAATTTTCCATATAGAAAAGTAATTGGAGTTCTAATTCCTACAGCAGAAGAATGCGCAAAATATAATAGAGTTGGAATTATTGGAACTCAGGGAACTGTGAGTTCGAATACTTTTTCTGATGAAATTTTTAAAATAAACCACGCCAAAGGACGGGCAAGTAAAAATACAAAAGTTTTTCAAAATCCTGCGCCGATGCTCGTGACGCTTGCAGAAGAAGGAGAAAAAAAATCAGCAGAACAGTTTATAAAAAAATATCTAGAACCATTTAAAACAAAAAATATAGAAGCGCTAGCTCTTGGCTGTACACACTATCCGTTTTTTAAAAAAGAAATAAAAGCTATTTTGCCTAAGAAAATAAAGGTTATTTCACAAGATGAAATAGTTCCAAAAAAACTGAAAGAGTATTTTGCAAGACATCCAGAGATTACAAAAAAACTTTCTAAAAATAAAACTACAAAAATTTTGCTTACAGATTTAACAAAAAATATAGAAAAATTATCTCAAAAGTGGTTTGGGAAAGATGCTAAACCAAAATTAATTAAATTATAAAATTATTCAGAAATATTTTTTTTGTAAAATAGAAGGGGATTTTTTTTAGCGTCTTTGTTAGTTGTAGAGTTTTTGTTTATGTATCTTTTTGAAGAATCTTCATTTTCACCTTCATTTTCTGATTCCCGGTTAATCTCAAGATTTGGATCTGATGAATCTTGATTTGAATATTGTTTTTCGTCACTAAAAGATAAACCAAAATTTCCACCTTCGGGTTTTATTTTTTCAATTTCTTCTGTTCCTATTCCAGTTTTGAGATTTACAAAAAATACTTCAACAGGACTAAATGGATCTTTTTTATCGAATTTTACATATCTTTGTATCCCATTTTCTGGATCACCAACAGACCAAAAACCTTCAGTTTTAAGTTGTTCTTCTGATTTTTTTTCAGGCGCTCTGTTTATTTTTGGTTTTTCCCATGGAAATTTCATATTTCTATAATAACAAATTTTTATAAATTAATAAACTTTAAAATTCAATCCAAATCGGGCAATGATCTGAGCCATAGTATTCTTCTAAAATGCCAGTTTTTTTTATTTTTGAAATTAGTTCAGAATCTGCAAAAAAATAATCAAGACGCCACCCGACATTTCTGTCTTGAGCGCGAGATTTGATATCCCAATATGTATAAGCGCCAGTTTTGTTTGGATAAAATTTTCTGAAAACATCTATAAAATTATTTTTTATAACTTTATCAATCCAAGCACGTTCTATTGGCAAGAAGCCAGTATTTTCTTCGTTTGCTTTTGGTCTGGCTAAATCTATTGCTTCGTGAGCTGTATTTATATCACCACAGAAAATAACTTTCTCGCCATTTTTTCTAAGTTTCAAAATAAATTTCAAGAAAGCATCATAAAATTCTAATTTGTATTTCAATCTTTCTGGTCCTTGTCCGCCATTGGGAAAATAGCCCGTAATAATAGTAAAGTTTTTGAACTTCAAACCAAGTAGCCGCCCTTCTAAATCAAGTTTTTTGATCCCCATGCCATCAAAAACTTCTATTGGCTTTTCTTTTGAATAAATAGCAACACCACTGTAGCCTTTTCTTAATTTTGAATGTGAGAAGAAAGAATAATAGCCAGAAACATTCTTCACTTCTTCAGGAAGCTGGCTTTCTTCTGCTTTTGTCTCTTGTAAACACAGGATGTCTGGTTTGTAATCTCTGAAAAGCGGATTAAAAAATCCTTGTTTTGCAGTTGCGCGTAATCCGTTTGTGTTCCAGCTGATTATTTTCATGTTTTTTAATTTGTGAGTGTTTTTTCTTCTTTTTTTCTCCAATTTATTTCAAAGGAAATAGAATATTTGTTTGGTATTTTCCATTTAGAAAATCTTAAAAAAAGGAATTGAAACTTATTCTTTGAAATTTTTCCTAGCCCGAATCTATTTAAAGTTAGTTCTATATCTATGACCATAAAATTAATTTGTTTTTTGAAAAAATGTTTCTAAAAGTATTGTGTCTATTGGTTTATTTGAAACGTGTTTGTTTTGTTGAGAGATAACTTTTAGCTTGCCTTCAAAAATTGCAGAAATTTCTTCTTTTTCAAAAAAGTGATAATGCACGCCGTATTTTTGGAACTCGCCAGATTCTGAATTCTTTGGATTAAATTCAAAAAATCTCTGGGTTTCACGAGAAAGGGAAGTGTTCAAATAAAATCCACCTGGTTTCAGAACTCTGTTTATTTCTTCTGCATATTTTGCCCAATCTTCTGGATATAAATTTTCTAATAAACCGAAATCACAGATTCCATCAAAACTTGCATCAGCAAACGGAATGTCTAAAACATCAGCTTCCATAAACTTTAACTTGCCCTTTAAACCCCAGTTTTCTATTTCTGAATTAGCTTTTTCTACTATATTTTTTTCAAAATCAATTCCAATTACTCTGTATCCAGCTTCAGCAAGTTGTTTTGCAAAAAGTCCACGGCCTGAACCAACATCAAGAACAAAAGAACCGAGCTTTAGATTTTCTGTTAATTTTGAGCCACGAGATTCCATCGGCAAATGTGTCCAAATATCTGCGCCGTTCTTGTAAGCTATTTCGAAATATTTTTTGTGGTCGTGGTATTGCATAGATAAATTATAGCATCAAATAAAAAAACCGCCCCATTATAGAGCGGTTTTCTCGATTTATTATTCTATCGAGTCAGATAAGATTTTATCGAGCTTTTTACTCGATGTTTTTTGTAATTTTATGAGTTTTTTTGTTAATTTCATAAGTTCTTCTATTTCTTTACCTTGGTTTTCAATTTTTTTAGTTAAACTATCTAAGGTGTTTTTTTGAACGGGTTCTGTGATAACCATTAAATAAAGCTGGTCTTCATCTACTCCTTCTATCCAGTAATGTATTATTCTGACATTTTTTTCTTTTTCAAAATTATTTAAGATTACATTAAATTTTTTTATTATATTTAAATAAAAAACTGTTGGATGAGAATAATAACCAGTAGCACGTTTATCATAAGATACTCCTGTTGGAATAATGCTGAAGTTTCCGGTTGTTTCTGTTCTGGAAAAACTATAACTAATTTTTGCTGAATCTAATTTCTGTTCGGCTTGAACTTTGTTTGCTAACTCTTCTGCTGAAGGGCCACATGAAGAAATAGAAACAATAAGGATAAAAAAAATTAATCCAAAAGAAGGGATTAGGTGGATGCTTTCTAAAAAAATTATTTTTTTCATGATATTCAGTTTTTAATGAGCTAATTTGCTCGGTTTATATTCAGAAATATTTATCTTTAAAATATCACAAAATAGTTGATAAGTCAATAAATGCAAAATTACATTTTTATTTCTTAGAATGGAATTTCTTGTGCACTTCTCTGAGTTGCTTGTCTGTGACGTGCGTATATATTTGTGTAGTTGCAATATTAGAATGTCCCAACATCATCTGGACAGAACGGATATCTGCGCCGTTGGAAAGCAAATCGGTTGCGAAGCAGTGTCTGATAACGTGCGGTGTAACTTTTTTTGAGATTCCAGCTTTGATCGCATAGTATTTTACTATGCGTTCTATTGATCTGCGGGCAAGTGCTTCTTTTTCTGTTTTTGCTTTCTCATCTCCAACTTTTACAAACAATGCATCGTCCATATCTTTTCTGACTTTCAAATATTCTCTAATTTCTTTTCTCGCGTCATCTGAAATGAAAACGACTCTGACTTTGTTTCCTTTTCCACGAATAGAAAATTCATCTGCAGAAAAATCTATATCACGTGTCAAAGAGCAGAGTTCTGAAACACGAAGTCCGGTAGAAAAAAATAATTGCAAAATTGCTCTGTCGCGAAGTGCTTTTTCGTCATTACCTTCTGGAGCGGCGAGTAAGCGTTCTAGTTCTTTTGATGAAATTAAATCAAGAGAGCGTTCTGGAATTTTTGCGAGTTCTATACATTCTGGTGGCAAGCTTTCTATTCTTCTTTTTGCAAAATATTTTAGAAAAGATCTGAGTGCTATTAGATAATAATTCTGAGTTTTCTTTTTGAGAGTATCACCAGTTGCTCTGTTGTTGCCAGATGTCTGTCTGTTCAAAAAAAGTCTAAATTCACGAACTAGTGAGTCTGTAATTTCTTTTGGAGTTCCTATTTTGGCAAAACTCAAAAAGCGGGACAAATATCTGTCGTAATTTTCTATTGTTTTTAAACTTGAGCCTCTTTCGATTTCTAAGTATTCTAGATATTCTTTTTTAAGTTTTTCGATTTCATTCGACATAATTTTATTTTAGCATTTATTAAAAACAATGTCGCACAATATGTTTTAACTAACCACATTTGTCACTTTTAATTCTAACATTTCATTTGGCGTTT
>DAONFW010000005.1:0-2758 GCA_035403785.1 Minisyncoccota bacterium
TTACTCCATATTAGAAAACCTCTCATCAATTCTTTCCATATCTCTTGGAAACATTGAAGCTTCTCTGATATTTTTCAAATCCAAAAACTGCATCGTGATTCTTTCCGCACCGAAAGCAAAACCACCTTCCGGAGCACAACCATATTTGAAAGCTTCTAAAAACATTTTTA
The DNA here is from genome assembly GCA_035403785.1 of Minisyncoccota bacterium. Taxonomy (GTDB): domain Bacteria; phylum Patescibacteriota; class Minisyncoccia; order Phycocordibacterales; family UBA9973; genus UBA9973. The sequence goes on from DAONFW010000005.1 coordinate 171, forward strand.
TCTTAGCTGGATCCATTTTCCATTCTTCAACGTGCTTCAAAAGCTGCTCATAATTATTTATTCTACGTCCGCCACTTAACAATTCTCTTCCGCGACAAATCAAGTCTACACCTTCGTTAAATTCTGGCTTTTCTGGATTTGGAAATACATAAAATGGCTTTTCTTTTGTTGGAAAACCATACACGAACACAAAGTCGGAACCAGTTTCTTTTTTTACTATTTCTGCAATTTCCACTTCGTCTTGTGAGCTTAAATCTTTGTCACCCCTGTTGTCTCTTCCGTAAACTTGAAAAATCTTTTCCTGTGCTTCTGTTAGAGACATAGTAGGCGTTTTTTCTATCATCACTGGTAATTCTACTTTTAATATTTTCAAATGCTCAGAATTTTTCTCTTGTACTTTTTCTAAAATATATCTAATAGTATTTTCGGCCATATCTCGAACGTCTTCCCAACTGTCTATGAAAGACATTTCGGCATCAAGAGAAACTACTTCAGTAAGGTGTCTAGTTGTAGTGCTGGGTTCTGCGCGAAAAATTTTGTTAACAGAAAAAACTCTCTCAAAAGCTGTCATGACTATCTGTTTGTAAAGTTGTGGTGACTGAGAAAGATATGCTTTTTTATCAAAATAATTTACCTGAAAAACTTCAGCACCACCTTCTGCTGTTGCTGGCACAATGCTTGGCGCCTGAAATTCGAAGAAATTATTTTTCTTCATGAACTCTCTAAAAGAATCAATAATAGTTTCTTGAATTTTGAAAATAGCTTGAATTTTTGGCTGACGCAAAACAAGAGCTCTGTTATCTAATTCTGTAACTAATTCTAAGTTATAACCTTCAAGTGACATATCAAACGGCAATTCTTTCGCTTCACTCAAAACTTCAATTCCCGTAACTTCTAATTCTACATCGCCGTTCAGTACTCCAACTTTAATATTTCTTTCTGGTCTTTTATTTACAATTCCAGTTATTTTCAAAATCCATTCAGGTCTGATCATTTTTGCTTTCTCGATAGCTTCAGCGTGATTTGGCAAAACTACACATTGCACTTTTCCGGTCATATCACGAGAGTCAAAAAAAACCATTTTACCTTGATCTCTTCGTACATCAACCCAACCAGCAATGATAATTTCCTGACCAATTTTTGTATTTAAATCTTTAATATAAATTCTATTTTGCATTCCTAAAATATATCACAAAATCAGCAATAAAAAAAGGCCGCTTTTGCGGCCGTAAACAAAAAGTTAAAAACAAGTTACTTACTGAACTCTCCGGTTTTTGACAGGTCAGTGATAGACTCACCATTGTGAAGATTATTAATCACCCTAGCCATTAAATTTGTAACTGGAATAATATCAAGGTTTTTAATCTTGTCTGCTTTTTCTTCCAAATTACACGTGTTACAAAACCAAACACCTTTAAAATCAGACTTTGCTAAATTTTCAAATGCACTACCTGATAAAATCGGGTGGACAGCAGAAAAATAAATATCAAGAGCACCCTTCTCTTTCAGTGCGCGAAAAGATTTAAACGCTGTTCCACAAGTATCAGCCATATCATCAGGCATGATACAATTAAATCCACTAGGGTCACCTATGATATCCATCACTTCTGATTTGTTTGATTTTTTGGGATCCCGATATTTATTAATGATAATAATATTACCAGGAATTCCCAACTCTTCCGCTATCTTTCTGCATTCCGCTGCAGCACCCAAATCAGGAGAAACAATTTTGAATTTTGACAAATCAAAATCTTTAGAAAGAATATGTTGAAGCAACAGACGCCTCGTTCCAATATTCACAATTGGAATAGAATTTGGATGGGCGTTGTAACTACTCGGGTTATGAAGCCTCAGTGTAATGATTCTGTTTGATCCAGCCATTTGCATTCTCATGGGAATTTTTTGTACCAAAACAGGTTCACGATAGTTAGTAGCCCGGTCCTGACGTGCATACGGGAGACAAGGAATTACAACAGTTATTCTATTAGGCGACCCTTGCTTAAGTGCAAAAACCATGCTTTCCATCAAATCAAGATCGTAACTTAATCTTTCTTTTTCTCCGAATCTCGGTTGAGCAAAGTAATAGACATCACAATCTCTTATTGATTCATCGTGGTGAGATAAAAATTCTCCATTACTGAAATCTTTATAAGCCGTCTTGCCCAATCGAACTCCAAGAACATTTGAAACATCATTTAATAAAAAATGACCAACATCATCAGGGCGGCCAAAAAGCATAAAACGAAAAGGATTTTTTGATTCCATAATCTAGTTTTTTATTTGGTTATTAATTCAGTGAGTTATTTCAAAAAATTTCTGTTTTTACAATACCAAAAAACCAGCATTTAGTCAAATTTAACTAGGTGCTGGTTTTTTAGAAATATTTTTTAAAAATAATCTATCTTTATCGCTTTTCTGACTTCTTTCATTGTTTTCTGCGCTTCTTTTCTTGCTACTTTAGTTCCCTTCTCTAAAATTTTCATTACTGCTTTTGGATTTTTAGCTAATTTTTCTCTTCGGTCACGAATTGGCTTTATTGTCTTTTCCAAAACTTCTATCAATCTTTTTTTAATCACAACATCACCAAG
>DAONFW010000005.1:2858-67358 GCA_035403785.1 Minisyncoccota bacterium
TCTTGGAGTATCACCAACAAGATGCTTCACTTTATCAAAAGTTTTTCCGTAAATTCTATTGAAGTCATGCACAATTTCATTCGCCTGTTCTATCATTGGGTTTTGGTCTTCACCAACTGGAATCAAATTTGCATGACAAAACAAAATATCAGCAGCTTGAGAAACTGGATAAGCAAGAAATCCAACTGAAGCTCCTTTTTTAGAAATATTTTCACTTTTTATCATTAAACCACCGTTCTCTATTTTGACGTCTGGTAAGCTTAATCCTTTTTGTAAAATTTCAGTTTTTACTGTAGGGTTTTGGAACAATTTAGAAACAGTCACTAAATTCAAAAATAAAACCGTAAGTTCTGCTAATTCAGAAACTTCAGATTGAATAAACATCGTGACTTTTTTTGGATCAAGACCACACGCAAGATTATCAAGCGCAACTTCTAAAACATTATTTCTAACTTTTTCTGGATTTTCTGCGTTATCTGTCAAAGCCTGAACATCTGCAATCATATAAAAAAACTTATCAGCTTCGTTTTGAAGTTTTAATCTATTTTGAATAGAGCCAACATAATGCCCCAGATGTAATCTCCCCGTTGGTCTATCCCCTGTTAAAGCTATAATTTTTCCTTTATTTTGCATATTTTTATATTATCATATTTTTCCCCATTTTAATAACATATTTAATAACTTTCACAACTTCCACCATTTTTTCTTTATGTTAGAATTGCTTTACATGGCAAATAATAATAAAAGAAAAAATGATCTACGTGTTCCACCTCAACACATAGATTCAGAAAAAGCAGTTTTGGGTTCTATCATGTTACGCAAAGACGCAATGCATGAAGTAGAAGATATTTTAAATCCAGATTCTTTTTATGTAGAAAAACATAAAATAATTTTTAGAGTTATGCTCGAGCTTGCTTCAAAAAACGAACCAATCGACATGCTTTCTGTTTCTACAAAATTGAGTGAGCAAAAATTATTAGAAGCGATTGGTGGTAATCAGTATCTTGCAGAAATTGTAAACCTCGTGCCATCTTCTACTAACGTAAAATATTATGCTGATATTGTTTTGAAAAAATCTGTTTTGAGAAATTTGATAGAAGCAGCTGATTTTGTTTCTGAATTAGCATTCGAAGAAAGCGACGATCATCTTGATGATATTTTAGATATTGCAGAAAAGAAAATGTTCAGTGTTGTTTCTTCGCCTAAAAATCAAAAATTTAGAAGTTTGAAAGAAGAATTACCCGAAGCTTTTGAAAGATTAGAAAAACTTCATGAACGCAAAGGTGAACTTCGTGGAATTCCAACAGGATTTAGAGATCTTGATATGTTGCTTTCTGGTTTGCAAAAATCTGATTTGATAATTCTAGCCGCAAGACCATCTGTCGGTAAAACAACACTTGCTCTTGATATCGCCAGAATGGCAGCAACACTACACGACAAAGCTGTCGGTATCTTTTCACTCGAAATGTCTTCACAGCAATTAGTAGACAGGTTGCTTGCCGCAGAATCACGAGTGAACGCTTTTAATTTGCGAACAGGAAAACTTTCAACAGATAAAGAATTTTCACAACTTCGCGACTCTTTGGATAAATTATCTAAAGCAAAAATTTATATAGATGACCAGCCTGGAAGCTCTATCGTCCGCATGAAAGCTGTATCAAGAAGATTAAAAGCAGAAAAGGGCTTGGATTTAATTATCGTAGACTACTTGCAGCTCATGACCACTTCAAAAAATTACGATTCAATGGTGAACCAAGTGACTGAAATTTCAAGATCATTAAAAGGCTTAGCTAAGGAATTAAACGTGCCGGTTTTGGCTCTTTCACAGCTTTCTCGTGCCGTTGAATCTCGTGGCGGAAAACCAAGACTTTCAGACTTGCGTGACTCTGGATCTATCGAACAAGACGCAGACGTTGTAATGTTTATTCACAGAGAAGACAAAGGTAAAGACGAGTCAGAACGCACAAATATAGCTGAAATTTTGATAGAAAAACACAGAAATGGACCAACGGGAAAAGTTGATTTGTATTTTGATGAAAAAACTACAACATTCTTGAGTTTAGAAAAAAGTAGCGTGAGCGAATTTGCTCCTTCTAAACCAGAAGACGATTTAGCAAATTTTTAAAATTAAAAAGATAAATTAAACAGAAAGAAAAAATTTACATGGACACGATAGAAAAATTAACAGAAATATTTAAAGAGTTTCCTGGCATTGGTGAAAGACAAGCGAAAAGATTTGTTTATTTTTTAATGTATAAAAATCCAAATTATGCAGAAAATTTATCTAATTTAATTTTAGAATTAAAAAAAGAAGTCGCACAGTGTCCTGAGTGTTTCAGATTTTTCTTGAAATCAGAAAACAAAAACAAAATCTGTGATATCTGTGTTAATCCAAATATAGAAAATTCTACTTTGATGATTGTTGAAAAAGATTCTGATTTAGAAAGTGTTAGAAAAAGTAGAGTTTATCGCGGAAAATATTTTGTGCTTGGTGGGCTTGTACCGATAGTAGAGAAAAATACAAAAAGCAGAGTTCGTGTTGAAGAATTAATTAAAAAAATTTCATCCGCCTCTGGCGGGAAAAAAAATACAGAAAATAATTTAGAAGAAATAATTTTAGCTTTCTCTTTAAATCCACAAGGCGACCACACTGATTCTTACATTCGCGGACAGATTAAAAATATTTGCGAAGAAAATAATATAAAAATTTCATCACTTGGCCGCGGACTTTCCACCGGCACAGAACTGGAATATTCAGACAATGAAACCCTAAAGAACGCACTGAAAAATAGGCAATAAAAATACAAATAAAAAAAAACCGCTCTCGCGGGTTTTTTTATTTATTTTATAGAAAGTATTTTTACTTTGAAGAATGGCTGTCTGTGTCCGTTTCTCTTCAAGTATCTTGATTTCTGTTTATATTTTACAACTAGCACTTTTCTTGTTCTGCCGATTTCTACTATCTCTGCTTCTACTTTTGCGCCAGAAATAACTGGAGTTCCAATTGTTGTATCTTTCCCATCATCAACTAATAAAACTTGATCGAAAACAACTTTGTCTCCTACTTTATAATCGCCTTTAATTTTCTCAATACGAACAAGGTCTCCTTTTGAGACTTTGTACTGTTTTCCTCCTGTTTTTATTACTGCGAATTCCATAAAGACTATATTATCAAAATTTTGAGAAAATGCAAGTATTTTGCTATAATTTCTCTATGCAAACAAAAAGTTTAGAAAGGTATTTCTTTTTCGGCCTTTTATTATTAACCTTAATTTTCACGTTTTTTATATTTAAACCGTTTTGGATAGTTATAGTATTGGGAGCTTCTTTTTCAGTTGTTTTAGCTCCTATACACAAATGGCTTTTACAGGAAAAAGTTCCAAACTGGCTATCTGCTTTTCTTACTACTTTATTTTTCTTTTTAATAATCTGCTTACCGTTGTTCGGCTTAGGAACTTTAATTTTTGATCAATCCCAAGATCTTTATTACCAAATAATAAGCGGCCAAAAAATTATACCAACGGCTGATTCTATAAACAGTTCGATAAACTCTTACTTGCCTCACGGTTTAAGTTTTGACATAAACGAAAAAGCTTCTAGCTTTGTTACTTTTATAACAAATAACGTGTCAAAAATATTCAGTACTACCCTTTCAACTTTATTCTCTTTTATTTTAATTCTTTTGAGTATTTTTTATTTCTTAAAAGATGGAGAAAGATGGGAAAGAGCTTTGGTTAAATTAAGTCCACTTTCTGATTCTGACGACAAAAAAATAATTCACAGATTATCTCAAACAATTAACGGAGTGATAAAAGGTTATATTCTAATTGCTCTTATTCAAGGACTTTTGATGGGACTAGGACTTTATTTCTTCGGTGTGCCAAATCCAGCATTTTGGGGAGTTGTCGCAGCAATAGCATCTTTGATTCCATCAATCGGAACGGCGCTTATTTCTGTCCCAGCAGTATTATATTTGTTCTTAGGAGGACATTTAATTCCAGCAATAGGTTTAGCAATTTGGGCAGCAGTATTAGTTGGTCTAATAGATAACTTACTAAGTCCATATATCGTAAGCAGTAAAATAAAAATTCCTGCCTTCTTAATTCTATTTTCAGTACTAGGTGGCGTTGTTCTGCTAGGTCCTGTGGGAATTTTGATTGGTCCACTTGCTATGAGTTTGTTATTTACTCTAATTTCTATTTACCGAAACGAATTTAAAAATGATATTTTAATCAAATAATTTAACTAAAAATGCCCTTAAAATTTTACAACACACTGACTAGAAAAATAGAAGAATTCACGCCAATAAAACCTGGCGAAGTAAAAATGTATTCTTGCGGCCCAACTGTATATAATTACGCGCATATTGGAAATTTACGCGCTTATGTTTTTGCTGACATTTTACGCAAGACTTTAAAATATAATAATTTAAAAGTCACGCAAATCATGAACATTACAGACATCGGGCATCTTTCTAGCGACGCAGATTCTGGTGATGACAAAATGACAAAAGGCCTACTGCGCGAAGGAAAAGAATTGAATCTAAAAAACATGCGCGAGCTTGCAGAATTTTATGCTGAAAAGTTTAAAGAAGACATAACTACGCTAAATATAAATTTACCAGACGGAATGTACTACGCGAGTGATTATGTGCAAGAAGATATTGATTTGATAAAAAAATTAGAAGAGAAAAATTTTACTTATAAAACTTCTGACGGAATTTATTTTGATACTGCAAAAATGCCAGACTATGGCGTACTCTGGAGTGGTAAAAGAGTTCATTCAGAAGAAGACTCAAGAATTGCAAAAAATGCTGAGAAAAAAAATCCAGAAGATTTTGCGCTTTGGAAATTTAATAATCAAATCGGCTTTGAATCCCCATTTGGAAAAGGCTTCCCTGGTTGGCACATAGAATGTTCTGCCATGAGTATGAAATTTCTTGGCGAGCAATTCGATATTCACACGGGTGGCGTAGATCATATTTCAATTCATCACACAAATGAAATAGCTCAATCAGAATGCGCAACTGGAAAAAAACCATTTGTTAAATTCTGGCTGCATAATGAATTCGTAGATATCGGCGGTGCAAAAATGGCAAAATCTGACGATAATTTCTTAAAATTAAGTAGTTTAAAAGAAAAAAACTTTAACCCGATCGCCTATCGATTTTGGCTTTTAATGGCTAATTACCGTACAAAAGTTAATTTCAATTGGGAAGCCTTAGAGGGCGCAGAAACGGCTTTAAAACGTCTTTTTAGGCTTTATATGAGCCTTGGAGAAGCTATTGGAAACATAAATACTGAATATCAAAAAAAGTTTAAAGAATATATATCAGATGATTTAGACACACCAAAAGCTCTGGTTTTGCTTTGGGATTTAATAAAGGATGATAACATTTCTAATCCAGACAAAAAAGCTACTATTCTAGATTTTGATAAAGTTCTAGGCTTAGGTTTTGCTAATTTAAAAGAAGAAAAAATTCCAGAAGAAATTTTGAAATTAGTAGCAGAGCGTGAAGAAGCTCGCAAAAATAAAGATTTTAAAAAATCAGACGAGTTAAGAGACAAAATAATTTTACTTGGTTATGAAATAAAAGATACTCCTGAGGGATACAAAATAGAAAAAATATAAAAATTTTTACTCCCCTAATTTCTTCACCAGATTATAACTATTCGCATGACTAAAATGTCCAAAATAAGACTTTATCATAGGAATACTATCTATAGAAAAAAGACCGTCTTTATTATTTCTTTGTTCATATAACTTTTTCTTGAATCTCTTTACAACTTTCTGCCTTACAAGTGTATGCGTAGTTTTTATATAATATCCCAAAAAATCTACTCCCATCCTAGTTTCTTGTAACACAATCTTCCTCGGGTGAATTTTTAAACTAAGATTTATTTGTAAAAAATTATCTATAATTGGAATAACAGACTTAAGTTTATCTTTTGAATTATCAATAATAATAAAGTCATCTACATATCTTATATAATTATCATATCCGAGATTTTTAGTTACAAATTGATCAAGTTCATTAAGATATATATTTGCAAAAAATTGAGAAGTTAAATTGCCTATTGGCAAACCTAATTCCCCAGAATAAAATAGTGATTTACTTTTAGGAATTGAGTTTTTTAAAATAGTCTTTCCTTTATAAACAAAATTCTTCGTTGGATTGTTAAAAATAATCATCTTTATTAACCATAAAATATCAGACTCCCACTCTATGGAATTTTCTTTTATAGAACTACTACATTTTATTTTCTCTTCCAAAAGATTATATAAAATACTTTTATTAATAGATCGAAAGAAACTCTGTATATCTAATTTTAAATACCACTGTTTACTATTCCATAATTTTGTTTGTCTCATATTCTCTCGAAGTTTATTCACAGCACTGTGAGTTCCCTTATCTATTCTATTAGCATATGAATCAGAAATAAAATCAGAATCAAAAATATTATATAGTTCTTTATATACTAAATGGTGTACTATTCTATCTCTAAAATCAGCTGCGAATATTTCTCGAGCTGTTGGAACAGTTGTTATAAAATAAATATATCTAGATATTTTATATTGTCTTGTTTTTAAATCATTTAAAAGTTTCAACAAATTTTTTTCTCTATCAATTTCAAAAGTTAAAGCATTGTGAGTATTCTTTTTACCTTTTTTACATTCATTATAAGCAACATAAAGTTTTTCTAGTGTAAAAATAGAAGACATAAAATAAAACGAGGGCTAGAGGTGGGAGTGCTTGGACGCAACGAATATTATTGTTGTTGTTCTTATTGTTGTTGTTCGTGTTGCCATTCGACAAATTGACTTTCCATGCATTGTTAGCATTGTTCGAATTGGTAGTAGCGGACCAATAATTGCGGTCAACTCTTCAACATTAAAAGTTTCTGACTATCCATAAATCATATACATCTATCCTCTACCTTAAAATAGAGAGCAGAAACTGAATTCCCAAATCCACACTTTTTCATTCGCAAATGAAAAATTCTGGGGAGGTATTATTGTTTAAATAACACTTTTCCTCCAGCCCTCGGCTTGCTTTGAAAGAGCCACAGATTTCTCTACTAAATACAGATAGCTTTTCTCTCCACCCAATTGTTTCAATTCGTTCGCAATTCTTAAATTTATAATTATAGATTCAGACAACCATATTAGATTATCAAGTAATTCTTTTCTGATTTTTAATTCTCTATTATTATTTATTTCAAGAATAAGTCTTATTATTTCTATATTTGATTTTATTATTTCCCCACCAAGTAAATATTTATATTGCTTTCCAAATTTTGGTATCCTTTCGTACATTTCTCGAAGTAAACTAAATGCTGTGTTGTATATCGGCAAGTGAGAATATTGAGCCATTTTATATTAAAATTTTATTTTAATTAATAATATTAAACTAAACTATCCAAATCTAATTTAATCTTTAAAATTCACTTCCCTTTTTCTCCTATGGTAGAAAAAGGGAAGGAATTCCCAAAGATTCAAATAACCAAATAACCAAATCACAAACTATTCTTGGACGCAACGAATAACCCTGCTGTAGTACTTACCGTTGCTGCCCGTGTAGCCATGCGACAAATAGACTTCCCATGCATCGTTAGCATTGTACGAACTGGTAGTAGCGGACCAATAAAGGCGGCCAACTCCTTGGGGTTCCAAGTTACCATACGATCCATCAATGTAAGCTTGCATAAGTTGCTTCTGATGAGGGAGTGACCACCCAGCATGAGAAGAACAAAGCTCGTAAGCTGTTTTACCATTATTATCTGATTTTGAATTATCCCAAGAGTAGTATGTATCTGTGTTCCAATAAGCACAGTCACCATCAGCAACACATCCTGCTGTTAGAGTTGCTGAGTTGGTTTCAGTATCCCAAGATGCCCCACCGAGTCCAGTAAGAGGATAACTCCAAACTAAACCGGTAGCTTCGTCTTTTGCATTTGCTCCTGCATCACCTGTTCCACAATAATTATTTCCAAGATTACAAGTTATCCAGGTAGTTTCATATCTACCTGCTGGTGGAGTTTGAGCTAGATTACCAGTTGTATCATAGTTGGCATCATCTATTCCTCCTTGTGCTTGAGTTCCTCCAGGAAATTCACTGCCACCAGGACAAGCTGCACCAATAGTACAAGAACCGTTAAACATATTAGATAAATCAACACCACCCACTGAAGCTAGTGCCGTCTCCACCGCTTCATAAACTTGAGTAAGAGTTACTCCAGTTTCAGAAAGAGCAGGGGTTGTTTCTATGGTTCCACTCCCTTCAGTGGCAGGGGTGCCACTAGTTGCTAAATCATAAATATCTTGGAGACTGTACATAGTATCAGCTACAGGACCGGGTGGTACAAGTTTAGATGCAGCATAGGTTACCGTTACTCCCACTAATACAGCAATCACGAGATATGGAATATATTTAATCCCGAACGAAATTTTGTTTTTTAAGATTGTTTTAATTTTATTCATATAATATATTAATTAATTTTTAATAATTTAATCCCGTTTGTTAAATTTCTAACGGGATAAGTTATTTTTTTTCATTATTAAGTTGATTAATAATTCCTCTGGTAATGGGACCGACAATACCATCGGGTTTTAATTTGTTTTTAGTTTGGAATGCTTTGACTGCTTTGTCAGTAAGTTTTCCAAATAATGTGGTTTCATGTCCTGTTGAACCAAATCCTGTTTGAGTTAGTGAAAAGCCATGAGTGTTTAAGAATACTTGAAGTGCTTTAACATCAGTTCCTATCATTTTGAGTTTTAAAGTTCTTTCGAGTAATGGTGGTGTTACTGTTGATGTAGGATTTTCTGTAGGAGTAACTACTGGAAGATTTGCTTTTGATCCATAACCTGGCAAATAACTACCGGAAGAAGTGTGGTGAGTTCTAGTACTGGCTGGTCTCCAGTCAGTGGTTACTATGTTTGTATTATCTTTATCAAAAGTGATCCAACCGATGTTTTCACCATAAGCGGCTCCGGTGAAGTAACCATGGTTGTCTATGGTAACATTTGAGAAGTCTACCCAACCTATGTTTTCACCCCAAGCGTAACCGGTGACAGTTCCGTTAGTGGTAGAAGCGAAAGCTTGAGTGGAAATGATTAGAAATGAGAATAGAAAGATTGTTAGTAATGTTAGTTTATTTTTCATAATTACATAATCTTTAAATCCACACTTTTAGTGGGACAAGTTAATTGATAATATTTGTAACTAAATACATTATAACCTATATATATATATATATATATTCAAAATAGACTGGGGATAACTATTTGTCCCAACTAAATCCCCTACCAAAATGGCCCCATTTTGAAGTTTCAGCAAATTTTACTTCATCTAATTTAAGTAAGTTTTTTATACCAGCTGGCGTTAAATCATATTTTTCTAAATCTATTTTTTCTTCTTTTCCATCTAGAACAGTCACAGCCATGACTGGTTCTGGTTTACCAATGCAATAAGCTAATTTTACAAAAGCTTCTTTTGCTTTTCCTGATTTTACAAAATCAACTGCAATCTTTCGAGCAACATAAGCGCCAGATCTATCTACTTTCGTATAATCTTTTCCCGAAAAAGAACCCCCACCGATTGGAACTTCTGGACCATAATTATCTATTATTAATTTTCTTCCAGACAAACCTGTATCAGCGTCAAAACCACCAACATTCCATTCACCTGACTGATTAATTAAATATTCTTCAGAATTTATTAAACTTTTTACTAAATCTAATAATTCTGCATTTTTAGTATTTTGAAAACTCACAACTACTGTTTTTACTTCTTCGTTTTCTAATGTAACCTGAACTTTCCCATCGTATGGATATTTTTCATAAATTTTCATACACAAATTTCTCGCCAGATCATATTCTCTCGGCATCATACTTTCTGTTTCAGAAGTTGCATAACCTTTCATGATTCCTTGATCTCCCGCACCGCCAGTATCAACTCCTCGCGAAATTTCGAAACTTTGCTTTACTAAATTTATTTTTACTTCAAAATCCTGATTGACTATTTTTTTTACCAAACTTTCTAAATCTGGATTTCCTAAACTTGTAATCTCGCCATTGATTGTAATCAAATTGTGTCCACCCATTACTTCTACTGCAACTCTGCTGTTCTTGTCTTCTTTCAAATACGCATCTAAAATAGAATCTGCGATAAAATCACAAATCTTATCAGGATGCCCAGGACTAACAAATTCTGCTGTTTTTGTACTCATAATTTTTGTAATAAAAAATCTCTAAATATTTAGAGAAAATGTTTTTCACGTGGACTAGACGTAAACATATCTCTCCAGTTTTTTAAAACTGGTTGGATTTAGCACCTTACTTTTGCAGGTTGCTGAGCGAGTCATAAAGCCAAATCTCTCGTCGCTCTCTTGATAACTATTAACTTGTATATAAATACTACTATTATTTAGCATATTTTGCAAATAAATTAAATAAATTTTTACTTTAAAAATTTAACGTGCTACTATTTTAATAACATGATTAAATCAATAATAAACACAAAAAATACAAAAGATGCAGACGTTGTCATTTTATCAGCGCCGTATGAAAAAACGGCTTCTTCTCGAAAAGGCACAATCAATGGTCCAAAAGCTATTGTAAAATGTCTTGAAGAAAAATTAGAATTTTTTGACAGACAGTTCAAAGTAGAAACAATAGATTTTGTAAAAATAGCGCATGAAGAATTAAAAAATATCAGCAAGCTATCTCCTGAAAAAGCTGTTCAAAAAATTAAAGACAAAACATTAAATTTATTAAATCAAAATAAATTTGTATTTTTGTTTGGCGGTGAACATTCTGTCTCTATTGGTGTTTTTGACGCGCTAAAAGAAAAATATAACCCAAAAGACGTAACTATCTTACATATAGATGCGCATTGTGATTTGCGAGACAGTGACGCTGATTATAGTAAAAAACCAACAAAGTTTGCTCATTCTGCTGTAATGCGTAGAGCTTCTGAATTTGGATTTAATTTAGTGCAAGTTGGTATTAGAACTTACGACAAAACAGAATATGCATATTTTTCTGATCCAGAAAATAATGTTCGCGTTTTTGAATGGAAAAGAAAAATCCCTGAAATTTCAGAAATTTTAGAATCTATCAAAACAAAATATATTTATATTTCAGTAGACGTAGACGGATTTGACCCAAGCTTTATGCCCGGCACAGGTACTCCGGTACAAGGCGGACTTGATTGGTGGTATGGATTAGAACTTATAGAACGCGCAATTTATGAAAAAGAACTAATCGGCGCAGATATTGTAGAAGTTTCTCCACAAAAAGATTCTGTTCTAACAGAATATGGCGCAGCGCAAATATTTTATTCTGTAATTACACACAAATTTAAGAATAGATTTTAAGAAATTTTTGTTTCTTTTATTCTAAAACATTTTCTAGATATTAAAAATATTTCAAAAGTATTGGCTAAAATTAAGTAAACTGGGAAAGCATAAATGGCAAATTCCCAGTTCTTTATTATTAATAAAGCAAGAATATTATTTATAATACCACCTAAAAAAATTAAAGTATTTTCTGTTTCTGGAAATTTATAAGTCTTTATCATGATCGGAATGTAAGCGAGAAAATCAGCCAAAACAGCGAACAAAATAGAAATTCCCAATTTGTGTGTAATTATATATAAAATTAAAGAAAAAATAGCAAAGGAACAACATACAATATCAAGTAAATTGATTTTCCAAAATGCTTCTTTTTTAAAAATTAGAGAAATAGTTAAAACCAAAAACGGCCCGAATCCGGCCATAAAAGTACCCAAAACAGAAAGATTTGCTCCAGCTTTTATTTGCAAAAACACCCCAACAGCTGGTGCAAGAGTCCAAACAAACCAAGAAATTGGGTTTGGTTTTGTTTTATTTTTAAAAATACTTCGAACGTACAGAATAGTAAAAAATAAATTTAATACAACTCCGATAAAAATTATGTTTTCTGGTAACATTTTGATTTAAAAATTAAATTCCTTCTTTTTTAAGCTCTTCTAGTAATTCTTTTGCTTTTTTAGAAAGTTTACTTGGCGTTTTAACTTTTATTCTAATATACAAATCACCTGATTTGCCATTTTTTATTTCTTCACCGTAACCTGTCATTTTGAGAGTCTGCCCATTCACGATACCAGCTGGAATTTTTATTTTTACTTCTTTTTTACCGCCGATTATTATTTTCTTTTCTGTTCCGAGAATAGAATCAGTTAGAGAAATATTTAACTCTGTTTCCATGTCTCTGCCTCTTGGTGTTCTTTTGTAAAATCCCCCAGATCTACTACCACCACCAAAAAATTCAGAAAAAATATCATTCAAATCAAATTCCATACCTCCAGTACCATTTTGTCCAAAACCAGAAAAATCGAAACCGCCGAAGCCACCAAAACCTCCTTGTTGCGCACCTCCGAATCCTCCTTGCATGTTTTCAAAACCAGCTCCATATTGGTCATATTTTGCCCTCTTTGAGTCATCAGAAAGAACCTGATAAGCTTCGTTTACCTCTTTAAATTTCTTTTCATCTCCATCTTTTTTGTCAGGATGATATTTGTGTGCGAGTTTATAAAAAGCCTTTTTAATTTCGTCTTTTGAGGCGTTTTTATTAACTCCTAATGTTTCATAGTAATCTTTTTTCATAGCGTCAAATTGTTATTATAATTCGTTCTAAAATTCAGTCAAGTTTTATTTTTAAATCATCGGTTCTGCTTCGATATTTTCTTCATCCTCAGAATCTTCTTTATTTCCAACGTAATTTTCTTCTTCAACCTCTTCTGTTTTTTTACTTTTCTTTCCTTCAATAATAGCTTTTTCTTCTGCGCTTCTAATAATACTTGCTTCTTCTTCGGCTATTAATTTTGCTGCAGCATCTTTTGGAATTGTGTATTTTTTTCTAGAAGCTGCTATTATTTCGTCTCTTAAAGATTCATGAGTCGGCGGTAAAACTTTCAAAGTTTCTGCAGAAAACGGATCGTAAGATTCTCCATCGATAGTCATTTTTACATACATTTCACCAACCGCTAAGTTAATCATATCTTTCACGCCGAATATCGGATCAAATTCTGGTTTTAATTTTACGGCATCTTCTCCACCAACTCTAAAGCAAATTACACTTCCGACGTTTCCGAGCACTGCTTGATGAACTTTCGGTAAAATTTGCCCAACATATTGATGCGCCATTGTTAAATTTAAACCGTACTTTCTGGCTTCCGATAAAATATTTTCAAAAGTCTGCGTAACGACATTTTGGAACTCGTCTACATATAGATAAAAATCTTTACGTTGAGATTCCGGAATTGCTGCACGTTCCATTCCTGCTTGCTTAATTTTTGTTAGAAAGATAGAACCCAAAAAGCTAGAATTTTCTTCACCCAATCTTCCTTTTGACAGATTAATCAAAATTATTTTCTGCTCGTTCATTAATTTATTGATATCTATTTTATTTTCTTTCTGACCGAAAATATTTCTAAGCAACGGATCTGACAAAAATTGTCCCAATTTGTTAACAAGTGGGATAATAGCGTCGTTATCAAATTTTTCAGACCAATCAGCGAATTCTATTGCGAAGAATCTTTTTACCATATCATCCTGAATATATTCAACAACTTTTTGTCTGTAATTTCTGTCTGTCAGCATAGAAATCATGCCTCTCATCGTCGCATACGGATAATCCAAAAGCGCAAGACAAGTGAATCTAAAAACGTGTTCAAGTCTTGGTGTCCAGTTTGCGCCAAATTGTTTTTGAAAAACTTCTATCAATCCCTGCGTAAGTTGGAATTTAAACATCGGGTCAACGTTGGAAAGCGGATTGAAAGAAGCTGGAAAATTTATATCAGCTGGATCGATTATGCAAACGTCTTCAATTCTCTCTTTTGGAATATAATCCAAAATAGCATCTACTACGTCACCGTGCGGATCTATCAAACACAATCCATGACCATATGTTATATCCTGACGAATAAAAAGCTCAAGAAGCTTCGTCTTTCCTACTCCAGATTTTCCAATGATATAAAGATGGCGTTTTCTGTCTACCCTTTTTACGCCGAAAATGAATTTCTTTTCTTCAAGAGCAGCAACATAGTTGGTTCTTCCAATGAAAGAAACTTCAGCTGGATCAACCTTGCCAAAAACCGGTAATTCCGGTGGTGGTGGAGCATATTTAACTATTTGTACTCTGTTTTCTCGAGCCATAATATCTTTATATTTTAATACATTTTTTGTGTTTTTTCAATCCTAGTATATTTCTCTCTTATAACAATCATCGCAATAAGGTTTATAACCTTCCAAAGTAGCATGACTACTCAAAATTTCCAAACCACACTTAAAACATTTATCTTTAAAAACCTTAAAATTATTCAAATATTTGAATCTTTCAACTATTCTTTCGTATGGAGCAAAAGATGGAATTGCAATGTTTTTTCTTTTATAAAATTCAAATTCTTCTTTTACTATTCTAAAAGGTTTACTCAACGACTCACTCATAATTCCGACATTTAAAATCTCATCAGAAATATCTTTAATATCATTTTCTATTTCATTAAGATTAATTATTTTTATTTCACTCGATAAGTCAGAATTCTGATCATACCACCATCCATTCAAATTCAAAACTTCTTCTTTAGAAATATTATATATGATGTTAGAAAGTGAAGCATTATAAGGAAAAGGACTTATAGAAAAAGAAAAAAATTCTCCATATTCACCATCTGCAAGCATTTTTGATTTTATTTCATCTACTAATTTCCAATACCCTTCTTCTGTATACTGTTTGTTAAAAACACAATATTTAGCATTTACAAGCCCAATACAACCAAAACAATACTGACAATTTTTGCAGTTCATTGTGTACTCACAATCTCTAATTTCTCTACCAAAACTAGAAAATTTAACATTAAAACAATTATTTCCTACGCCAGAGGTTGCATACAAACTTTCAGCATTTGCCGAAATTGTACAATCATAGCAGTCATTCAATTTTATAACAAAATCAACATTCATTAAATTTTCACAATACATCGCCCATGTTGTATTGAAACAGTTTTTAGAGTTTACTAAATAATTTCCAGAAATATTCTGAGAATGTTCATTACGAAGAGCTTTGATTGGAAGACTTTTTACTAAATCAGAAAAATTAATTTTGCATTTTTTTAATTCATTTCTGTTACCTAAATTTATTTTAGAAATTTCTTCAAAATATTGTTCTTTTGTATATTGTTTATTCCAAATGCAATATTTTTTATTTCTTAAATTAACACAACCAAAACAATCATTACAATTTCTACAATCATAAATAAAACTGCAATCTAGACAATCTTTAGAAAAATAAACAAAATTGCAATTATAACAATTTTCTGGGTAAACTCCTTCGTATATTAAATTTGTATTTACTGAAACAAGAATATCTAACGAATCTTTTGTTTCCATTGGCCACATACTAAACATTACATTTTCGGCTTTCATTCCACCAAAAACATAAAAACAGTTTTTTAACTGGATACCATAAGAAGTATATTGGCTATTTATACTTTCTGGGTTACGGGTCAATGCTGGTTGTGGAGATTTTAAAAAAAGTTTTTTAAACTGATCAGAAAAAGAGCCCGAGAAATCGAAATCTACGCCATAATCATTTCCATTTCTATCCCCGTGCCAATAATAATCAAAATCAAAAACAGAAAATTCTGTTTTTTCTGGTATAGAAGAAATAATTTTCTCGGTATGATTTGGGACATCGCACGGTCTTTTAAATAAAGTTGTATAGTTTACGAACGCCAAGCGTCTTTGCCTGCGA
The DNA here is from genome assembly GCA_035403785.1 of Minisyncoccota bacterium. GTDB lineage: Bacteria > Patescibacteriota > Minisyncoccia > Phycocordibacterales > UBA9973 > UBA9973. The sequence goes on from DAONFW010000005.1 coordinate 18,654, forward strand.
CAGTCATAACACATTTTTGGCTCTGGCACTTTAAATTTTTTAAAAAACTTAATATCATTTTCTGTTATTTCAAATTCATTTTTACATTGAACACAATTTTTAAAATGTGGTTTTAAATCAACCAATAAAGATTCAATAGCTTTATCAAATTTAGGAGTCTTAGAAATCATTTATTCCAATATCTTTCTTAATACATCTTCCGGCACTTCTCTGACCGTTCCCGTTGGAGAAACTGAAGGCTGTGCTTGCGTCTGTGTTTGCGGGGCTGTAGGCGGAGTTTGTTTTACTTCCTCTTTTTCGGGTTCTTCTTTCAAAATCTTCTCCCTCGGCTGTAGCCCACCTACGGGCGAAGCTTCCTTTTTTGTTTCTACTTCTGGAACTTCTATTTTTTTATTTACAATATTCTCTTTCTTGGAGATTAGATCTTTCAACTTATTCATCTCCTCTGCCGGCGCTGCTCTGTCTTTCAAATTTATATTTGCAACAGGAGTTGGTTTTGAGGTTTTTAATTCGTTTAAAGAAACAGCTGAAATCTCTGCTTTATTTTTTTCTTCTTCAGAAATTTTTGCTTCTTTTTTTGTTTCTACTTCTACATTTTTTTCTGGGACTTTTTTTATTTCCTGTTTTATTTCAGTCTTTTCTTTGTCTTTGTCTTTGTCTTCCAAAACTTTGTTTTCATTAAGAGTCTTGTTTAAAATTTCTTTCAAAGCTAAATTTTCTCCCATTATTTTTGGACTCTTTTCTTTTTGTTTATTATTTACAAAAACGCCTTTTATTTTAGAGAAAACATTTTTCTTTTCATCTCTTTCTCTTTGCACTTGTCTTTGTCCTGCTTCAAATTTTGGTTTACCTTGTTGAAAAGGCATAGTGTCTTTCTGTCCAAATTCAATCCCTAGGTCAGCTAGTGGTTTAAAATATTTTGACTCGTCATTTCTAATCTGCCTCATCGTACCTTTTACTGGCTTTATTTCACCTGATTTTATTTTTGTTATACAGTCTTTACAGTAAACTGGCCTTCCTGGCTCTGGTTTAAATGGGACTTTTGTTTCTTTTGCACAAATAGAACAAACAGCTGTAAATTTTTCAGCGTCTTCATCTCCAATATTAGATCCACTCCAAGCATTAATTTCCCTTTCTACATCTTCTCTTTTTTTACAATATAAAGCTCTGGAAGACTCGATAACTTGCTTTTCAATCTCTGGATTCCCCTCAGCCATTGGTGGAAGAGTTTTTGCAGAAAAAGGTCTAGAAGTAATACCGTCTATCATAAGCTTCAAATAAATTTTGTAGTTTGGCAAAGCAACGATATCCTGCGGGGTAAATTCTGGGTCAAATTCTTTCTCCAAAAAATCAGCGTCTTCTGCACCACACCTGAAAACAACCATCGTTCCAACGTTTCCGAAAACTGCATCTCGAACAGCAGAACTTTTATCTGAAACAAGCTGCGCTGTATATTGGTGAGCAACAGTAAGATTGAGTCTATATTTTCTAGCTTCTGAAAGAATTGACGCAAAAGAATCTGTAACGAAATTTTGGAACTCGTCGACATACAAATAAAAGTCTTTACGTTCGTCTTCCGGAATACGCACACGCTCCATAGCAGCCAACTGAATTTTTGTAATAATCATACCTCCAAGCAAAGCTGAGTTGTCTTCTCCGATTCTTCCTTTTGAAACGTTAACCAAGAAAATTTTCTTTTCATTCATTAAGTCAAAAATATTTATCGTACTTTTTGACTGGCCAACAACGTTTCTTATTATTGATGAAGAAAGAAACTGTCCAACTTTGTTTTGGATCGGAGCAATAGCTTCATTTCTGAATTTATCTTGCCAAGCTTCATATTCGTGCACCCAAAAAGATTTGATAACCGGATCTTTCAAATTTGAAATAATTTTTTGTCTGTAATCCTTGTCTACAAGCAATCTTGGAATACCGAGCATCGTCGTTCCTGGAGTATCAAGTAAAGCTAAAATAGCATTGTTCAAAATGTATTCCATTCTGGCTGACCAAGCATTTGCCCAAATTTTAGTAAAAATTCCCATCAAGCCGGAAGCGACAAGATGTTTATATTTCGGATCTGCAATTTCTAAAACGTTAAAACCAATATGATAATCTGGATCTGCTGGATTAAAATAAACAACATCTTTTACTCTTTCTGGTGGAATTGCAGAAAGAACAGCTTCTACGTTTTCTCCATGCGGATCGACTAAACAAACACCATCACCATTTTTGATGTTCTGAATAATCATATTAAACATAAACACAGATTTACCGGTACCAGATTTTCCGAGAATGTAAACATGTTGGCGTCTGTCTTTACGTTTAATACCAAATAGCTGGTTCTTGTCACGATATGTAGCAAGCCCAAGATACGTAATGTCTTTATTTTGCGGTATATTTACCGGATTCATTACTTTTAATTATACCAAATCAAACAAAATATAAAAAGCGTTTTTCGAGTAGTCTGGTGAATTTACCCCAGGACCAAAGAAAAACGCTTTTTATTTTTAGTTTTATAATTTATTCTTTTTATTCTGCTTTGTCGTTTTTGTCTTTATCTTCAGCAACTTCAGCTTCTTGAATTTCTGGTTCTTGAGCTTCTGCTGTTGTTGAACTTGAAGTTTGACCGGCCTTACTCATAGCTTCGCCAATTTTAGACATTTCAGAAGATAGCTCTTCTGTTGCTTTCTTGATGGCTTCTAGATCATTCCCTTCTTTCACCGTTTTCAAATTAGAAATTTTAGAAGTTACTCCAGTTTTTACATCTTCTGGAATCTTAGTCTCATTTTCTTTTACAGATTTTTCAGCTGTGTACAAAATCATTTCAGCTGTATTTTTCACTTCAATCAATTCTTTCTTCTTCTTATCTTCTTCAGCATGAAGTTCAGCTTCTTGTTGCATTCTCTTGATATCTTCATCTTTCAATCCAGAACTTGCTTCTATTCTGATAGACTGCACTTTTCCTGAAGCTTTATCTTGAGCTTTTACGTTTAAGATTCCGTTTGCATCAACATCGAAAGTAACTTCAACTTGTGGCATGCCTCTTGGTGCTGGTGGAATTCCATCCAAAATAAATCTTCCAAGAGATTTGTTATCATTTGCCATTGGTCTTTCACCTTGCGTTATGTGAATTTCCACAGAAGTCTGATTATCTGCCGCAGTTGAGAAAACTTGAGACTTAGAAGTTGGAATTGTAGTATTCTTTTCTATCAACTTAGTTGCTACACCTCCCAAAGTTTCTATTCCAAGAGAAAGCGGAATCACGTCTAGTAACAAGACATCTCGCACATCTCCTTGCAAAACTCCAGCTTGCACCGCTGCGCCCAATGCAACTACTTCGTCAGGATTGATAGAAAGATTTGGAAGTTTTCCAAATAATTTTTCAACAGCACTTACAATCGCTGGCATTCTTGTCTGTCCACCAACCATTATGATTTCATTTATTTCATTCATTTTGAATGGTGATGCTTCAAGTGCACGTTTCGTGATTTCAATAGATCTATCTATGTATTCTTTTGCCAAACTTTCTAAAGTTGCTCTGGTCATTCTCATCAACAAATGTTTTGGTCCAGTAGCATCCGAAGTAATAAACGGAATATTTATTTCAGCTTCCAAAGTAGTAGAAAGTTCATGTTTAGCTTTTTCTGCTGCTTCTTTCAATCTCTGGTGTGCTAGCGGATCTTTTGTAACATCAATTCCAGATTCTTTTTTAAATTCTTCTGCAATCCAATTTATAACTTTTCTATCAATATCGCCTCCACCCATGTGTGAGTCTCCGTCTGTAGATTTCACTTCTATTACATCATCACCGATTTCAAGCACAGATACGTCAAAAGTTCCACCTCCGAAGTCATACACAACTACTTTTTCGTTTTTCTTTTTATCAAAACCGTAAGCAAGCGCTGCGGCTGTCGGCTCGTTGATTATTCTTTTTACATCAAGTCCGGCAATTAAACCAGCGTCTTTTGTAGCTTTTCTCTGCGCATCATTAAAGTAAGCCGGCACTGTGATAACAGCTTCTGTAATTTTTTCTCCAGTTTTTGCTTCAACATCTGTTTTAATTTTTTGCAAAATCATTGCAGAAATTTCTTCTGGTCTGTAAAATTTGTCAGCCATTTTTACTTTCACGCCACCGTCTTCGCCTTGCTCAATCTTGAACGGCGCAGAAGTTTTGTCTTTCTGAACACCCGGATCATCAAATCTGTGACCCATGTATCTTTTCATTTCTGACAAAGTATTTTCTGGATTTGTCACTGCCTGTCTTTTTGCTAATAATCCAACTATTCTGTCGCCATTTTTTGTGGTAGCAACAACAGATGGCGTTGTTCTGTTTCCTTCAACGTTTTCAACTATTTTCGGAGAACCTCCTTCAATAATTGCAACTGCTGAGTTTGTTGTACCCAAATCTATACCTATTATTTTACTCATACTTTTTATATTTTTTTATTTATTTTATTTTCATTTCCCGAACTCGACTTTCGGGGTTTGTAATTTAATGGATCTTAAAAATTTCTTAAACATCTAACATATTCATTTGTATAAGAATCAGTATATTGTTTCAATAAATCTGTGCTAGAATTTTCTTCCTTATAATTCATTAAATGACCTAAAACACCTTCTTGTATTGCTTGATCTCTACAAAAAAACATTCTGTATTCTTTTTGATATTTAATATACCCGAAAATAAAAATCAATAAGATAATTATAATAAATATATAAAATTTTTTGTCTGTTATTTTTGACATACATTTTTTAAATTAATCCACACTTTTGCGGGCAGCTGATAATTAATACTCCCATTATATACTCCCCTATCTTTTTTGACAAGTATTTCGTGGTCGCAAAATACTTGTTGATATTATAATCATCTTTTGTTATAATGCAAGCGTTAGTCCCGTACTAAATTTTTGGTTAAAAAATATAAGGATTAAAAAGAAAAAACACAAAAAATAGTAAGTAAAATAATAATTAAGTTTAAAATTTTAGTACTGGGATATCTAAATATGCAAGAAAAAAACGCTAAAAAACCCAATATTCAGAAAGATATTTTGAAAATATTAGACGGCAAACCGGCTGTTTCTGTTAAATCTTTAAAACATGGAAAAGATCAAAAGACAAGCTATGCGATAGCTCGTTCAATAAAAAATCTAGTAGATTCTGGTTGCGCAGAAATGATAAATTCTGACAATCAGAGTTATGTTAAACTCACACAGAAAGGAAAAAACAAATTAAACAACATTCGCCTACTTGCAGACGATGCACTTGTTTCTACAAACTGGGACGGTTTTTGGCGAATCGTAATTTTGGATTTACCAGAAGAAAGAAAATCCGAACGTGAAGCTCTAAGATATTTACTCAAGAAAGCAAATTTTATTTGTATAAAAAATACGGTTTGGATCTCGCCATTTCCATATGAACATCTTTTTACTAATATCAAAAAAGATTTGAATTTCACCACAGAAATCATGATTATAGTTTCTAACAAATTAGATCCAGAAACAAATCTTGCTTTCCTTGAAGCAGTAAAAAATCAGTAAGAAATAATATTAAATATTTTTCTTAAATCCTTTTGCTTGAAGTTCCCAAAGTTTTTTATAAATTCCAGAATCTTTTTGAGTAAGTTCTTCATGCGTGCCATCTTCTACTATTTCTCCTTTTTCTATCACTACGATTCTGTCCATTTGTCTGATAGTAGAAAGTCTGTGTGCAATCACAATAGTAGTCTTGCCTTTTATTAATTTCTGCAACGCATCTTGAATCAAAGCTTCTGATTCAGAATCAAGAGAAGAAGTGGCTTCGTCTAATACAAGAATCGGCGCATTTTTCAAAATAGCACGTGCAATTGCCACTCTTTGCCTTTCTCCACCAGAAAGCTTAATTCCCCTTTCGCCAACATAAGTCTGGTAACCTTCCGGTAATAAATCTATAAATTTATCACAGTGCGCTAAGTGCGCAGCTTCTTTTACTTCTTCATCTGTAGCATCACGTCTGCCGTATCTGATATTTTCTAAAAGAGTTCTGTGAAATAAAATCGGTTCCTGTGGCACGAAAGATATATGATTTCTTAGATCTGCTTGGCTGACGTCTCTGATATCTATACCGTCTATCATAATACTCCCATTTTTGATATCAAAAAGTCTCATCAAAAGTCTTACAAAAGTAGTTTTTCCAGCACCAGAAGAGCCAATAATCGCAACTTTCTGACCTGGTTTTATATTAATAGAAAATCTGTCTAATAATTTATTTTTATTATTTTCATAACTATAAGTCACAGCATTAAAAGTGATATCCCCGTTAACTTTTTCTAATTTTTTTGTTGACTTGTCTTGTATTTCATGAGGTGTATTCAAAATATCTGCCATTTCTTTTGCGTCCGCAAAACTTTCATAAAAAGTACGAATAATATTTCCAAAACCCCATAAAGTTTCTATTAATCTAATTAGATAACTTTGAAACAAAACAATTACTGGTAGAGTAATCAATCCAAGAGACCAATCTTTTATTACTAGCCAAAAAATTAAAAATTCTATACCTAAAGAATAAAAACTAGAAATAGCACCCAAACCTTCCCATAAACACCAGTTTGTAAAAGTTGTTTTTCTTTGTTTTTGAACAACTTCACCTACTAATTCTTTTTCGTGTTCTTGTCCAGAAAATAACTGTACTGAAGCATGGTTGCCAATAGAATCCGCAATTGCCCCAGTAGTTTTTGAGTCAGCTTCAGCTGAGAGAATATCATATTTTAATTTAAATCTAATATAAACGAAAGTAGTAATTAAGAAAATTACACAAAATATACTTAAAATTAAAGCGTATTTAGGAAACATAGTATAAATAGCAAAAACAGTTCCTCCTGTTGTAACAAGTAGTGGCAAAGCATCTATTACCAAACGATCGGTTAGTTTTTCAAAAGCTCGAGCGTATCTGCTAATCTTTTGTGTCAAAGAACCACCAAAATTATTAGCAAAAAATGTATGAGAATGGTAAATCAAATATCCAAAAGATTGCTCACGTAAACCAGCCATAGCGCTAGATTCAAAATAACTTAATGTAAATCCAGTTGTTCTTCTTGTAATCCATCTCAAAAAATTTAAAATCAAAATCCACAAGACAAGAGACCTCGCTGCAGCAAAAGAAGAAAAATCGTTTGCACTCAAAATATTCCAGAGCTTCAAATATTGCAAAGGAATATAAACACCAAGACCAGCTACAATAACTGTGCCAATAATAACTACAAAAAAAGAAATCTTATATTTTTTGGCAACTCGCCAGAAAGATTTCAAAACTAGTTTTTTATTCAACTTTTTCTTGTTTTCTTTATTCATTATTTTGTTTTTAAAACTAAAGAGAATTATTCTCCTTTATATTCAAAAACATTCACTCTAGCAGCACGAATCACTCTTTCACCGAGTTTGTATCCTTTTTGAGTTACTTCAGCAATTTTGTGATCGTTTTCTTTTTTGTCAGTTTGTACCATTTCGATAGACTGATGAATGTTATGGTCAAAACTTTCACCAACTTCTCCAACTGGCTTAACTCCAAACTCTTCCAAAACAGATTTCATTTGAACGTAAATATATTCAACTCCTTTCCGCCAATTTTCATCAACTTTTTCCCAAGCTGATTTATTAGCGAAAGCCATTTCAAAACTATCCATTACAGTCAAAAAGCGCATTATGATTCTCTCACGCATTGCTTCAGAAAAGTTGGCTTTTCTTTCTTCTTCTTGTTTTTTATAATTAACAAATTCAGCTCTTTCTTTTTGCCAGCCTGTTAGATATTCTTCTTTTTCTTTCTTGCACTGCTTCAAATCAGCTCTTAATTTCTTAAGCGTTTTTTTCAAATCTTCCTCTCCGTCTTCGTTAAATTCAAATTCAACGACTTCTGTGTCGTCTTCTTCCGGAATTTCTTTATTTTCAGGCATTTTAAGCTCTAAATCTTCGGTTTTTTCTTCTTTTTTGTCTGATTTACTCATATATTTTATATTATCATAACTTTCGAATAAATAAAATCTAAAAATCCCCTGCCTTGTGAGCAGAGGATTTTTGTTTTTAACGTTTTGACCACTGTGGAGCCTTTCTAGCTTTCTTGAGTCCGAATTTTCTTCTTTCTTTTGCTCTTGGATCTCTCTTAAGATATCCGAGAGTTTTTAATTTTCCTCTCATTTCGTCATCTGTTCCAGTCAAAGCTCTTGCTAAACCGTGTCTTACAGCCTCTGCTTGAGAATGAATTCCTCCGCCAGTTACTTTTACTTCTACTGAGTATTTAGCTCCTGGTTTTCCCTTAATTATTGGATCTTGCACCAAAGCTCTTTGATCTTCTGTTTTGAAGTAATCTTTTGCATCTACTCCATTCACAATAAAGCTAGGCTTTGTTGTCTTATGAATTCGAACTCTAGCAGTTGAAGTTTTTCTTCTTCCGATAGCTTCGATATACTTTTCTTTTGTTGTCTTTTTTTCCGTTTCCATATTTTTAATCTTCTATTTTTAAGTTTTTCATCATTTCTTTTCTAATCTTGTTCCCAGGCAACATTTGGTATACAGCAAGTCTTACCAATTCTTTCATTCCTTCTTTTTCTGCTGTCTCAGTACCTTTTATAATTCTAAGACCACCTCTGTAGCCAGAATATCTAGCGTGAAAAATTTCTGCTAATTTTTTGTTTGAAATGCGAATTTTTGAAGCATTAACAACTTTTACTGGAAAACCAGAAAAAATATTTCTCTGGAATTTTGCTGAAGTTTTTCCCATCAAATGCATAGCAACTTCAGCTGCTACTCTTCCCAAACTTCTTCCTGTTGCATCAATTTCAATTGTTTTAATTTGTTTTTCCATACTCGTTACTCGTTTATTAAAAATTATACAAACTCTATGACAGCCATTTTTGCGCCATCAGATTTTCTTACCCCTAATTTAATCACTCTAGTATAACCGCCCTTTTTTGTTTTATACTTAGGTGCAATAACTTCAAAAAGTTTCTTTGTTTCTCGCTTTCTGTTTGAAAGTTTAGAAGTAACAAATTTTCTTGAAGCTAAAGTGTCAGTCTTTGCTCTTGTAACTATTTTTTCAATAAAAGGTCTTAATTCCTTTGCTTTTGGTTCTGTTGTTTTTATTTTTTCTCGGATGATCAAGTTAAGAGCCAAAGAATTCATCAGTGCGTTTCTTTGATTTTTTGTTCTTCCGAATTTTCTTTTGTTATTATGATGTCGCATCTCAGTTAAAACTTATTTTAATAATTAATCTTATTAATCTTTAAGACTAAGTCCGAATTTTACTAGGACTTTCTTAATTTCATTAATACCTTTATCTCCGATCCCTTCTACCTCAAGCAAATCTTCGATTTTCTTTCGTGCCAAACCTCCAAGTGTTCTTATGTTAGCAGCGGTTAAGGCGTTCAATGTTCTTGTAGACAAATCGAGACTATCGATACGTGTCTTCAAAACATCAACGAAATCTTCTTCGTTTGCTTCTTCTTTAACTTCTTCTTTTTCTGTCTTTGATTCTTTCTTTTCTATTTTTGCGATTTCTTCTTCTGGTTCTTTGAAATCAATCACAGCTTTCAACTGATTTATCATTATTTCAATTGATTTTGAAAGCGCTTCGCGAGGACTTAATGTTCCGTCTGTTTCAATAGTTATTCGTAATCTGTTATGGTTAGTTTTATCTCCGACACGCATGTTTTCAACCTCATAAGCCACTCTTCTGATTGGTGTGAAAATAGCATCAACAGCAATAGTGCCGATGTCTACTTTTTCTTTTTGTAAAATTTCTTTTGGAATAAATCCAAGTCCTTTTTCAATATGTAATTCAATATCCAAATTTACTTTTCCTGTTACTTCTGCGATATACATTTCTGGATTCAAAACTTCAACTTGTCCAGTTGTTTTTATATCTGCAGCTGTAACAACTTTTGGTCCTTTAATAGAAAGAGTAATAGTTTGTGGCTCGTCAGAAGCCATTTTGAATCTAACTTTCTTTAAATTCAAAATCATAACAATAACATCTTCTTTTACTCCGTCGATAGTAGAAAATTCATGAGAGACTCCGTCAATTTTTATAGAAGTAAGACTAGCACCAGGCAAAGAAGATAGAATAATTCTTCTAAGAGTGTTTCCTAGAGTATGACCGTAGCCAGGGTATAAACCATCAATTTCAAATACTCCTTTATTTTCCTTCTCTAACACAACACGAGGTTTTGAAGGCACAATTATTTTATATTCAGGCATATCTCTTTTTTATATTTAACCGCTTGCGCGGAAAAAATTATTTTTAATACTTAATAATAAAAATTCAAAAATTAAAACTTAAAACTAACGACTATAAAATTCAAGCACAGCGTTCAAATCAAGAAATGTTTCTGTGTTTTTTGGTTTATCCAAAACTTTTCCTTCTAATTTCTTAACGTCAAAAGAAACCCAAGCTGGATTTATGTAATCTTTTAGCTTTTCTTCTATGTTTGCAAAAATCTTTTTACTCTTTGAACCTTCTCTGATCTTTATGATATCTCCAGCTTTTACTTGATATGAAGGGATAGTAACTTTGTGATCGCCTACAATAAAATGACCATGAGAAACCATTTGTCTAGCAGCTCTTCTACTGTTAGCTAGTCCCATTCTATATACAACATTATCTAATCTAGATTCTAGTTGCTCATAAAACTTTTCAGCTGTTCCTGTCCCTTTGAAGGCAGTTGCTTTTTTAACATAGTTAGCCAATTGCTTTTCTGACAAGCCATATGAGAAACGAATCTTTTGCTTTTCTACAAGCTGTGTTCCGTATTCAGATAAAGCCTTAGGACGCTTTGATCCTGGTCCGAACTTTCCTGAAGTTGCTGAAAATTTTGAGCTCTGACATTTGTCATAAACTCCTGGTCCTAATCTTTTACAAATTTTAAACTTTGGTTTTGATATCATCTCTTAATTATTATTATTCTAATTTTTATACTCTTCTTGGTTTCTTTGGTTTTGGCCCATTGTGAGGAACCGGTGTTTTGTCTTTAATAGAAGTAATTTCTATTCCGTGAGCCATGAAAGCTCTAATCACTGGTTCTCGACCCGATCCAACACCTTTAACAACTACATCAGATTCTTTTACTCCGATAGCTTCTGCTTTTTCTCCTATAACATCCCCTACTTTAGAAGCAGCAAAAGGAGTTCCCTTTTTTGCTCCTTTGAATCCTAAACCTCCAGCACTTGCCGCAAACAAAGCATTTCCTGCTTTATCTGAAAACAATACTTTTGTGTTATTGAAAGTAGCATCAATGTGAATGATTCCTGCAGTAATTTTCTTTTTTGAAGATTTAGTAGGAGCTGCCTTTGTTTCAGGAGCTGTTTCTGTCTTTTTTTCTTCAGTTGTTATTTTTGTTTTTCCCATTTTTTTATTTTTATAATTTATTTTTTATTTTGCAATTTTATGTCTTACTTTCTTTTCTTCTTCCTGAGGCCATTGTCTTTCTAACATTTCCTCTTACTGTTCTTGAGTTAGTTTTTGTTCTTTGTCCTCTAACTGGTAATCTTCTCATGTGTCGAACTCCTTTGTAACACTTCACATCTTTCATTCTTTTTATATTTGCTGAAACTTCTCTTTTCAAATTTCCTTCTATTGTCATCCCTTCAACTATTGCACGAATTTTATTTTCTTCAGCTTCTGTAAGATCTTTAGCTTTTTTGCTTCGATCAACACCAACCTGATCTAAAATTCTACGAGCAGTTGAAATTCCAACTCCGTAAATACAAGTTAGTCCTATCTCAAGTCTTTTTTCGTTTGGTACTGTTATTCCAAGTATTCTCATATGATTTTATTGTTTTTGTTTATGTTTTGGATTTGAACAAATTACTCTTAAATGCCTTTGGCGACGAACCATTTTGCAATTACTACAAATTTTTTTTACTGATGCTTTTATTTTCATAAAAATTTTTTTATAACTTAAAACAACATAAAACAAGGGAAAAACCCTTATTTTTTAATGTCTGTTTTTCTTTTACAAACCGTACTTTATATAATACACTATTATTAAAAAAATTACAACCTTTTTGTGATTCTTCCTTTGCCGCCGTACTGATCAAGTAAAACTTCAACAGAATCACCTATTAATACTTTTATTCTATGCATTCGCATTTTTCCAGACAAATAGGCTAGAATTTCTTTATCGTCATCAATCTTTACCCTGAACAAGGTATTAGGCAAAGCTTCAGTAACGAGGCCTCTGGCTGTTAAATTTTTATCATTTTCTGAATTACTCATTTAGACTTTGTAATTTTAACAAAATTAAAACATTCCGTCAAATTAATTAGTGGAAAAATTACGGATAATTAACAATTATTTTAATATCTTTAAATTTATCTGGGAAGGTTTTTCCCCAGACCGGCTTCACGACTAATTCCGCAGAATCAATTCCTATATATTCTGTCAAAACTTGATTGAAATCTTTTTTATCTCTTCCAACAACTTCTTTCACCAACTTATCTGTATCTATTCTCCAGACTATTTTTGATTCTCCTGACAAATCAAAATTTATATCTTTTACTTCGCTGAAATTTATATTGTCTTTATTGTTAAGAACAAATTTGAAACTCTTGATATCTGGAATAAAAATATCTTCGTCTTTATATTTTTCTAAATTATTCTGGACAATTCTCTGAGTTAATTTTTTCTCGTCAAACAAAAATCCATAAAGAGTTCCTTTTACTGTAATCGGAACTTTTTGTCCTTCTATCGCATTACCAATAGTTCCTTCGTCTGTCTGCACAAAAATCGCATCTTCATACAAAATATATCCGGTCGGAATTTGGCTTGTAGCTTTTTGTAATAATTTATCTTTTAGACCTTCTTTTAATTCAGCTATCGCATTTGTTTTTTCAACATCAGAAACACGTCTAACTTTTCCAATTAGTCCACCAGTTATATCACCAGTTGATCTTGCGTAAAATTTAGAATATTTTGGAGTTCCTTTAAATCCAAAAATAGTAAAATCGAGAGGTTTACTATTATATGCTTCACCTGCTTCAGATGCATAAATTCCAACTTCAACCGAACCTGGGGTAGAACCAGTCATACCTGGGACAACTACTGCATTTTTTGTTTTGTATATTTTTCCATTAGAACCTTCAAGTCTTGTGTTAATATCAAGTCTCTGTGTTGCAGAACTAAAAGTATTGTAAATTACTACAGTTCCAGTAGCGCTGTCTTTTGCATCTACTTCTTCCCCGCCTTGCACTTCTTTTGTTTCATCCCCAGAAATTACAACTAAATCAAACGGCAAAATATTTGAACTAGAATCTTTTGATGCTGCGAAATTTTCATTCAAAGAAAGATCAATTGCTTTTGGCTCTATTGTTATTTTAGCTCCAGAGAACAAAAATGATACAGCAAAAAACAAAAAAACCAACGCAATAAGCGCAACAAACCAAAGACCGTATTTTGAGCCACTGCTATTTCCGTATCCATATTCTCCGGCCTCCTCTTCTATTGTTGGCTGATTTTTAACTTTATGAACATACTCACTACGCTTACTATTTTGAGCTTGAGTTTGAGCTGCTTGAGTGTAAGTTTGAGAGTGAGAATTAGAGGCTACGCGAGAAGTTTTATTTTTATAAAGAGAATCAAATTTAGTATCGAGATCTTCTTTAAAGTTTTCTGGCTTTTTATCGCCTAATGTTTTTTTTACTTTAACAACGTCTTGAATTAAATTTTTTGGCATGTTTATATTTTATCTAAGAAAATGATTAATGTAAATCGACTCAATAATAAGAAAAGCGTCTCTTGGGGTTTCTTCTTGAAAAGTTGCAATTCCATGAAGAGCTTCCGTTCCCAAAAAGATTATTCTAAATTTTGACTCAGTCAAAGTGTACTGGTTAAACTGTTCTGTTTTAATAATTTTAGAAAAGAAATTGTTCAACTCCTGATCAACTGTCACAAAAATAGTAGCCGGAATAGAAATGTCATTTGAAAGATTTACTAGCGACTCTTGAAAACTTTTTAGCCATTTTGCTTCAAGTTTTTTCATAATTGGTTCTAGTTTGTTTTCTACTTCTTTTGCAGCGTGACCATCTTTGTAGAGAGAAATATAAGATTTTGCTTCAGCCAAAGAACAATGCAAAGTTTCTGAAACTTCTCTAATCATGAAATTTCTACCTAACGGAAACGAAATAGAAGAACTCAAAACATCTTTTTTTACCATTGAAATATCCGTGACTTCCCCACCAATGTCTATCAATAAAAAGCTATCTTGATGCACGAAAGTATTTCTCGCAACAGCAAAAGAAGCCATCGCAAAAGAAGAGAATTTAATTTCTTTACAACGAAAATGCATATTAATAACTTTTTCCATTGGAGATAAAATTTGTTCTGGACTCATAGAAATGAAAACTGTCATTTCGAGTGAAGTCGCCTTTTTCCCCATTGGATTTTGCACATCGTAACCATTTAAGCTAATTTTCATATTTCTAAGCTCAATCGCTCGAATTTTATTTTGCTCGTCTGAATACTGTTTCAAATTTTCATCTTCAAAAATTTTTATTTCTTTTTGAATAAGACTATCAGCTAATTTTTGAGTAAACTCAAAAGGCGTCTCTTGAGAATATTTTATTACTCTTGTTTGAGATGCATACCAAGGTGATGCCAAAACACAAAAAACTTTTTTGGGAGCGCCAATTTTTCGAGTAGCCATTTTGTAAACAACTTTTTCCAAAGTCTTTAGCATCAATTCCAAAAATCTCTCAGGATTAATATCTTTTTCTAAGCTAATAGGCTCACGAGTTGTATAAATAATTTTTGGAACACCAGAATCAGTCGCTTTGAAAAAAGCGCCAGCAACAGAAGAAGATCCTATATCAAAGACCAACATTAAATCTTCTGTTTTTTTAGATTTTGAAAAAAATCCCATATGTTAGTTTAATTATAACATACTTAGCTTATTTAAATCTATTCGAGTACTGCTTTTATTCTTCTAACTCCAGCTGAGCTAGCTTCTTCTTTTTTTATTTTAAATTTTCCAAGTTCTCCAGTATTCGCAACATGTGGTCCGCCGCAAAATTCTTTAGAAAAATAGCCACCGTCTTTATTTTCTACAAAATACACAGACACAACGTCTGGGTATTTAATTCCAAATTCCATTTCGGCACCAAGCTTTTTCGCTTCTTCTATATTCATTTCTTTCCTAATCACGTTTAATTTTTCCTGAATTTTTTCATTCACTAAATCTTCAACTTTTTTCTTTTCTTCATCTGTTAACTTTCTGTCAAAACTGAAATCTATTCGCAATCTCTCATCTGTGATATTACTGCCCTTCTGATGAATATCCTGACTAACAACTTTCTGAAGCGCAGCCAAAAGCAAATGATGCGCTGTGTGTAGTTTTATAGATTTTTCAGAATGACTAGCCAAGCCACCCTTGAACATTCCTGCAGACGCGGTCTGTGAAAGTTTCTGATGCTCTTTTAACCGCTCGTCAACTAATTCCCAATATATTGTTAATTTTTTTTCTCTTGCTAATTCTTCTATTACTTCTCTAGGAAATCCATAAGTTGTAATAAGCTGAAATACTTGTTCTGTTGGAAGGATATTATCTGTTGTTGTGCCAATAGAAACTTTTCTTATTTTCTCAAATTCTTTCAATCCGTGCTCTAAAGTTAATTTAAATTTTTCTGCTTCTTTTAAAATTTCTGGATTATTAGTTTTTAATTCTTTTTCGCCTGACATTCTAACCATGCGTCTAATCAATCTTCGCAAAACATATCCGGCACCAGTATTAGCTGGCAAAACTCCATCTTCTATCAATTTTTCAGAAGCTCGCATGTGATCTACAATTACTCTTTCTTCTTTTATTTTTTCTCCGTTAAACAAATCTGTATCATAAACACTTTGCTTTTTCTGTACAGTCATTACTAGTCTCTCAAATCCCATCCCTGTATCAACTCCCAAAACCGGCAACTTTTCTAAGTTTGCTTCACCTTTATCAAGTTGCTCTCGTGAACCATTACAGAAATATTCATTGAAAACTATATTCCAAATTTCCACATCTTCACCCGATGCGTTCTTACAATATATTTCAGTTGTCGGACCACATGGACCAGAATTTCCAGTTGGTCCCCAGAACACATCACTTCCTTCTTCTTTTATTATCAAATTAGAATCTATACTTTTCCAGATACTTTCAGATTCTGAGTCTTTGGGTACATTTTCACTGCCTTCATAAACAGTCACATAAGAAATTTCTAATCCCATTTCTTTTGTTATGAATTCATGTGCATACTCTATAGCCTCTTTTCTACCATAACCGCCAAAAGAAAAATTTCCTAACATTTCGAAAAAAGTTAAATGTGTGTTATCTCCAACTTCATCTATGTCCCCAGTTCTCACGCATTTTTGTACTGTTACTATATTTCTACT
The DNA here is from genome assembly GCA_035403785.1 of Minisyncoccota bacterium. Taxonomy (GTDB): domain Bacteria; phylum Patescibacteriota; class Minisyncoccia; order Phycocordibacterales; family UBA9973; genus UBA9973. The sequence goes on from DAONFW010000005.1 coordinate 35,040, forward strand.
ACCCAATTCTTTATCTGCTAATTCTGGATTTAAATAATATTTCTTAAATTGCTGCATGCCCGCAGTGGTAAAAAGCACCGACGGATCGTTTTTTGGAATTAAAGAAGAAGAAGGCATAACCTTGTGCCCTTTTTTCTCAAAAAAATCTAAAAATTTCTGTCTAATTTCATTTCCTGTCATGTTTCTAAATATAGCAAAAATTAAGCAAATAAAAAAGAGGACTTATATAAGCCCTCTCTATTCCAAATGATTTTGAAATTTTTAATCTTTGAACAACGGCCGCCACCAAACAAATCGTGAGCCTTTTCTCTGGGTGTTTCTAATCATCCAAATAAAGATTATTAAAAGACCAAGCAAAAAAAGAACCAACTCGGAATTAATTACTTTTTTGATAAAAAGAAAAATTCCCACAAAAAACACAGCGAGCGCAGCCAGAGAAAATAAAAACAACAGAGCAATTCTTGTAAAAGCATAAAATCTTGGAATTCTTAATCTTTCTTCGAATTTAGAAGCAAGATCATTTCTCTTTTTAACAACCGTCTTCATTATTGTAATCCCCCATGTTTATATTTATATTTTGATTTGAACTATCAACTTACTACTCAATATCAAATTACCAAACAAAAAACAAAGAGTCAAGACTCTTTGTTTTTCAAAAACATAATTTATATTAACTTTTTATTCTAATTTATTTTCATCTTGAGGGTTACCGGAAATTGGATCAACGATTTTCTTTTCCAAGAACCACAAAATTACAAATATGAATAAAGTTAAAACTGTGGCAATCAAAGCTAGTGAATAATATCCAAAGCCAACAGCCATTCCAATTCCTGCAGAAACCCAAAGTCCTGTCGCAGTAGTTAATCCAACCAAAGTTGATTCTTTTTTAAACATTGCACCAGCCCCCAAAAATCCAATACCGGTAATAATAGCGGCAATTACAGCAATAGGACTCATGTTTACATAAGAAAGATTGGCGAAAGAAGCAATTACTTTTGTACCAAGAATCACCAAAAGCGCCGCACCCATTGAAAGCAAAGCGTAAGTTCGCATTCCCGCAGATTTGTGCGCAATATATCTTTCAACTCCAATTGCCATTCCCAAAACCATCGAAAGCAATAATTTAATTATAATATCTTGATTTGTTATAAAAAATTGTGTCATGTTTTAATTATACTATTACTCCCCCACCCAGACAAACATTTTTATCATAAAATACACAAGACTGGCCGGCCGCCACCAAAATTTCTTTCTCAAAATTAATTTCAGCTTTATTCTTGTTTAATTTTTTAATTCTACAGTTTAAAAACTCACCGTGATATCTAATCTGCGCTGTATATTTTTTATTAACTTTCGGCATAGAGTTTATCCAGTTTAAACTTTCTAATTTATATAAGTTATTTTTTTGTGAAAGATTTTCTGGCGAGTTAGAAACATACAAAATATTTTTCTTAATATCTTTTTTAATAATATAAAAAGGCTTACTATCTGTCTTCTTTTTTGTAATAGTAAAACCATGTCTTTCACCCAAAGTGTGAAAAACAGCGCCATCGTGAAAACCAATTTCTTCGCCTTTTTCATTCAAAACTTTGCCACGCTTTTCTTTAATATAGTGCTTCAAAAAATCTTTCAAATCTACTGCGCCCAAAAAACAAATTCCCTGGCTATCTTTCTTTTCAGCAACTGGAATCTTAAATTTACTAGCTAACTTTCTCACTTCCGTTTTATTCAAATTCCCAACTGGAAAAATAATTTTAGAAAGCAATTTTTTATTTAAAGTCCAAAGAAAATAAACTTGATCTTTACTTGGATCTTTTGCTTTTACTAAATTATTTTTAATATTCTGTGCATAATGTCCCGTCGCCACATAGTCCGCGCCCATTTCAAGAGATTTTTTCATAAAAGCACCAAACTTCACTTCTTTGTTGCACATAACATCAGGATTGGGCGTTCTACCAGCTTTGTATTCAGAAATCATATAATCAGCCACTTGCTTCTTGTAGACTTCTTCTAGATCAAAAGTCAAAAACGGTATGTCCAAAAAAGCAGCCACACGCATTGCGTCACGTCTTTCTTCTTCTTCATTACATTTTATAAAATTTGGATGCCAAGTTTTGATAAAAACTCCAATCACGTCAAAACCCTGCTTTTTTAACAAAGCTGCAGAAACACTCGAATCTACACCGCCCGACATACCGACAAATACTGTTTTTCGCTTTTTATTCATTAATAGCAATATTAATATAAAGCTGTATAATATACAAATAATAACTAAAAACTTATACCTATGAGAAAAAATAAATTTTTTATAATATATGGAGCAAGTGGTTCTGGAAAATCTACAATATTAAATTTTGTAAAAAACATTAAAAATGTTTCTATTCATAAAAAAGATACTTCACGCTCTTTGCGTAAAAATGAAACAAAAAATGATTCTTTAGATATAAGATTTGTAAAACAATTCAATAAAAAAGAATACGAGTTAATTTACAGTCAATGGGGAAATCATTATGGTATAAGAAAAGACCTAATTTCAAAAGCCATAAAAAATAACGAATTTCACTTTATAATTATTGGAGATATAAAAATAGTAAAAAAATTTATATCAAAACATAAAAATAGTGTAGTAATATATGTACATTATGATCCTTCTGAAATTCCCAATCGTTTCAAAAACAGAGACCCTCTTGAATTTAAGCAAAGAAAAAATAAAATAGAAAAACAATATTTAGATTTTATAAAAAACAATACATTGTTTAATCATGTTATCGTTAATTTTTGGGACATAAAACACTCAAAAAAACAAATTCTTAACATACTTAAATTATATAAATAACTACATCTCCATCAACTTTTTATAAAGTTCAAAAGTTGCACGCGCGTCAGAAAGGCCACTGTGTGGCTGCTCGTTTTTTATATCAAAACGTTTACACATTTCTCGCAAAGAAAAATGTTTTAAACTTGGATCTCTGTGAAGTTTTGCCCAAGCAATAGAAATTGTATCTAATTTGTGATAATGCAAAGTATTTTCTATACCGTATTTATTTAAATTATAATCAATAAATTCAAAATCAAATGAGACATTCTGACCAATCATGATACAGTCTTTTACTTTTTCTGAAAAAATTTTCATCGCTTCTTCTATTTCATAGCCAAATTCCCAATCTTTTTCATTATATTTATTTATTTTCAAAGCTGTCTTGTTTGCGTTTTCTATATGCCTTGGTTTTATTTTAAATTCAAATTCTTCTATTGTTTTTAATTTATGATCAGTAATTATGCAACCAATTTCAACAATCTCGTGTTCTATCACATTAAGTCCAGTAGTCTCTATATCGATGAAAGCTAAATTGTGTTTTTTCATAAAAATTTTTTAAAAATTATTTCAAATATTTAGCTTTGTTAAGTTTATGTTCTTCGAAAGTTTTTGCATAATGTATTTCCCCTTCAGTATCGTGTAAATAATACAAATACGGTGAATTTGCTGGTTTTATTGCGGCTTTTATTGCTTCTATTCCGGGATTACAAATTGGACTTGCCGGCAAGCCTTTGTTTTTATAAGTCCACATATCAGCATCTACTTGGAGTGGCATGTGTTTTGAAATTCTGTTCCAAAGAATTCCAGAAATTACAGCTCTATCTGAATCTCCTTTTGCTTCTTTTTCAATAATAGAAGCCATTATCAAAATTTCTGTTTGACTTTTACCAGATGCTAAAATTTCTTTTTGCACAGTCTGTATTTTTTTATCAAAATTTTCTTGCATATAAGCTAAAACGTCTTGTTCGTTGTCTTCAGAAAAAGAAAAATAAGTATCAGGAAACAAAAATCCCTGCTTGTCTTTTGCTGCTTCTAAAAATTTTACTTCATCAAAGTTTTTAAGTTTTGATGAAAAAGTTTCAGCTATTTCTAGATTAGTAAAACCTTCTGGAATGGTAATTTTTAATGGCGCTAAATTTCTCTCTTTCATTGCAACTCTTCTTGCCACTTCAAAAACTGGAACTTTTTCTTTAAATAAATAATCTCCAATTAAAATATGTTTTTCTCCGCCGTAAAGTATTACGAAAGTTTCAAAAACAGTACGCGAACGAATTAAGTTTTGTTCTTTAAGATTTTTTGAAACATCTCTAAGTGTATCTCCAGTATTTATACTAAACACTCCGCCAACTGGAAATTTTTTAGGTGCGCTTAAAAATCCAAAATAAATAATCAAAAAAAAGAAAAATAAAACTACTATGTAAAAAAAGGCTTTCTTAGGCAAAGAACCTTTGTCTGAAGGAATATTAAAGTTAACAGGTTGATTGTTCTGTGTAGATAAATTTTCCATATGATTTACATCGGTAAGTTAGTAGGCGGCGCAGCCTCTTTAGATTCAATACGTTCAAGGGTAGGAACTTTGAGCATTTGACCTGGAAAATGCCAAATCGTGGCTAGCTCTTCTGTGTTTAAGACAAAAATCTCATGATGTCTAAATTTTGGAAAAAAAATAGATATCGGCCAAGGAATTCTAATTTTATGCCTAAGTGGCGGATAAAAGAAAGATCTTTCTCGATATTCAGTCAGAACTCTATTTTTCAATTTATACATTGAGCTAGTAGTAAATTGCCATGGATAATCAAACTGCGTTGAATTTATACGATTAAAGCTATTCAAATACGGTGAAGTATATTGTCTAAAAACCAAACGCAAATCTTTCTGTCTTCTTCTATTATTAGCAAAAACATCTTTCTTCGCTATATAGCAAGCTCTGATACCACAGTCAAAACCCAATTTCAACATTTTTTCTGTTACCCCATCAAGTAATGGCCCCATAAAGTCAGGAGTACGTCCAGATTTCAAAATACCTGGAGATTTATCAGCTCTTGTTTCAAATTTAGTATAAGGATATGCTATTCTTTCCAATTCAAGCTGAGATTCTTTTATCCAATCATGTGTACCTTTTACCCCTTTTGTTTTATATTTTTTCTGTGACGCTGTAACTACTATTTGCAACCACATTTGTTCTCCTTTTTGAATTGAAGCAAAAAGCTCAACCACAGGAGCGATAGGATCAATTTTGTACTCTTCGTCAGGATCTTTGTCCATTCCATAACTAGCATAAGTTCTAATTGGATAAGCGTCAGGTTTGGTCAAACCGAATTCACAACCCCAAAGATTCCACTCACTTTTTGGTGTGATTTCATCTACTCCAAGAGTATAATCTTCTGCTACTCTCACCTGAGCTTGAGGATATTGTGCATAGATTTGAGTTTCAATTAATTGTTTAACACGAGAAGGTGTCCTGATGAAAAAATGTACTTGTCCATCTATTGATGCTATTTCAAGTGAAAACCAAAACCAAACTGCACCAATCCAATATTTTTCAAAAAGTCCTTTTTTACTCAACATGTAAAGAGCGTTGGTAAAAAACAGCTCCATGCTTTTTGGTGATTTCAAAACTTCTCTTGGTGGTACCACTTCAAGCAAAACCCATTCAATCCCGGCGATAAAATTTGTTCTTACATAATGCACCCATAGCTTCCACGCTGTCCAACCTAAAAAAACTGTAGCCGCTATTGGCAAGAGCCACAGAATAATATTGTAAAAAAAAGTAAACAATGCATTTAACATTACTTATATTTTAATACAAAAGTAAATCAAAACCAAATAAATTGGGGATATTATTTCTCAACTTTTAAAACATTTTTAGTTGATTCTATATTTTGCTGAGAAGTGAAAAAACCTAACAACAAAAGACAGACAAATATTCCAAGCACTATTAAAAAAATATGAATTATGCCTTTATTTTTTTGCATTTTATTATTATAACAAAAAACACCCCACTTTCGCGAGATGTTTCAAGTTTGTATTTATCAGTAAGCAGTTTTATACAGCTGTATAAAGTCCATTTTTATTCTTTTTGAAATATTTAGGATTTTGAATATTTACAAGAATAGTATTTTTCTTGAAATATCTTTCTTTCATTACTTTTTCAACAATTTGTTCTTTAGATAGAGGTCCTTCTCTTTTTAGGATATCTCTAATTACATCGCGAGCAACTCCAGCCTTATAACCCCATTCTGTAAGCGCATACATTCCTCTTCCTACCAAAACGAATCTTGGATCTTTGATAAGTTCATTATGACAAGTTGCTGAATGTGTTTTTCTTCCAAAAGTTTTTGTGATTGCTTCTGCAACTTCTCTGAAATGCATAGGAGATCCATGTTTTCTCATAACCAAGAAAGCATAATCTTTTACTCCTCTTGTGTGTACGTTTGGCGAAGTTGCCTTTCCCCATTCTCCTAATGGATTTTTTGAAATTTTCTTTGACATTGCCAACCATCTTCGAGCAACTTCCTCATCTCTATATTCTTCTGTAATATCTTGCATGTGACCAAAGAAATTTTTTATCAATTCTGCTTCTGGAATAAGATCCTCATCTTTCATATTAGTGAAAAGTTTCTTTAATGAATCATGAACTTTTCCCGCTACTTCATCATCAATACTCCAGCGAGGATGAAAATGATCGTCTTCCCTGTGCTTTTTAAAAGAATCTCCTAGTACTAGATAAAAGTGAATATGATTCTGAGTTGATTTGTCTTTTGTGATATGCCCCAAAAGATGTTCTTCACTCACAACAGAACCTAAACTTTGAATTAATTTTTTTAGTTCATCAAAAACAGCCTGTTCTGCTTTGTAAGCATCAGATTTCTTTATAGACTTTAGAGCAACATCTTCGATCTGACGAACACGTTCTCGAGTTATGTTGTACTTCTTACCGATTTCTTCAAGGGTCTTTCTTTCAGCATCAGTATTCAAACCAAAACGACTCATTATCACATCTGAAGCTCTGTCCTGTAAATGTGAGGTGATTCTTTTGGTAACTTGTTTTGGTTTAAATGATATTGTTGACATAAATTATTTTAATAAAATGTTTTTTAAAATTTGTAACTATTTATAATATTTATTATACATGATTTTAGGCCAGTGTCAAACTATTTATTCTCTGTTCATTCTGTCTATTTTTTCTCTGAGCGACCGGCTCTAACTCTATCTAGCTCGGTCAAAAGTTTCTTACGTAATCTTACAGAATTTGGAGTAATTTCTATATATTCATCTTCATTAATTACTTCCAAGGCACGTTCTATATTAAGGACAAAAGCGGGTTTTAATACTATTGCTTCGTCTGTTCCAGAGGCTCGCATATTTGTAAGTTGCTTGCCTTTTGTTGGGTTTACAGACATATCGTCCCCTTTAAGAACATTCCCGATAACCATACCTTCGTAAACTTCGGTTCCGTGACTTATATATAATATACCACGTTCTTGTAAATTTGCAAGAGCAAAGGCTACAGCCTTTCCGTTTACCATAGAAGTCATAGAACCATACTCTCTGCGTCTAATTTCCCCTGCATATTCTTTGAACCCTATAAATCTAGCAGACATTATTCCTTCACCTTTAGTATCAACAATAAATTCCCCTCTATATCCCAACAATCCTCTCGTTGGAATATCAAAAATTATTCTTGCGATACCTTCTTTCTCAGACATGTTCTTCATTATTCCTCTTCTCTTGCCAATTTTTTCTATAACTCCTCCAGAAAATTCCATCGGTACATCTATTACCAATTCTTCGTATGGCTCTTTTTGAATTCCATCTTCTTCTTTGATAATTACTTCTGGTTGAGACACCTGCATTTCAAAACCTTCACGTCGCATATTTTCTAACAAAATAGCAATATGTAATTCTCCTCTTCCGTAAACTTTGAAAAAGCTTGGCCCAGAACTTTTTGTTCCTTGATCTGGATTAAAATCAACTTTTAACCCAACGTTAATTTCTAGTTCTTTTTCTAATCTTTCTTTTATCTGTCTTGAAGTCACAAATTTTCCTTCACGTCCCGCAAACGGAGAATCGTTCACTAAAAAGTTTAGAGAAATAGTTGGTTCATCAATAGCAATATGCGGCATCATTTCTACACTTTCATCTTCACAAACAGTCTCACCGATATATATGTCAGCGATTCCAGAAAACAAAACTATATCTCCCGCTGTAGCTTCTTGAACTTCTTTTCTATTCAATCCTTCAAAAGTGAATAGTTTTGTAATTTTTCCAGATCTTGTGCCGTTTTCATTTTTAACAAAAATCTGACTACCTGAAACCATTTTTCCAGAGTAAATTCTAGCGACTGCCATTCTGCCTAAAAAGTTGTCATAACCCAAATTAAAAACTTGCGCAGACATCTTGCCTTCTGACTTAGTAGAAGCTGGCGCAACTTTTTCTAAAATTAAATCTAGAAGTGGCGATAAATCTTTTGATTCATCTGTTAATTTTCTTTTTGCAATTCCTTCTCGTCCGATAGCATAAATAGTTTCAAAATCTAACTGCTCATCTGTTGCTCCAAGCTCAATAAACAATTCAAAAATTTCATCATGAACTCTCGCAGGATCAGCTGCTGGTTTATCTATCTTGTTAATAACAACAATCGGCTTTAAACCTAATTCTAAAGATTTTTTCAAAACAAATCTTGTCTGTGGCATTGGACCTTCTACTGCATCTACCAAAAGTAAAACAGAATCAATCGCGCGCAAAACACGTTCTACTTCAGAACCGAAGTCAGCATGCCCAGGTGTGTCTACTATGTTTATCTTAGTATTTTTGTAATAAATAGAAGTATTTTTAGAGTAAATAGTAATACCTCTTTCTTTTTCTAAATCGTTAGAATCCATTGAAACATCGTCGCCTTCAAAGACCCCATTCTGCTTCATTAAAGAATCGGTTAATTTTGTCTTACCATGGTCCACGTGAGCTATAATTGCGATGTTTCTAATTTCCATACAGTTTTATATTATTTATAAACAAATAAAAAAGCCGCGAGGCCTTTAGATGCATAAAATAATATCACACTTTTTAAAAATAGGCAATTAAAAATTAAAGCAATACTTTAAAAGTATAAGGTAGCTTAAAAAGCTAATCACTAAAATTATTTATTTAGCAACAAAAAAGCCCGTCCAAAACAAAATACGACGGGCTCTTTTTATTTTCTAACAAATAGACTTAAATTCAGCTTATATTAATTTTTTTAATTCAGCTTCATACTTTGTCATAACTTCCATTGAAGCCTGCATTTGATCCATACCACCTTTAACTTTTGCTTGAATTTCAGAAGCAATTGTTTTAAAAAGTTCTGGATTCTTTTCCATCATATTAATAACCATATCTATTTGAGATTCTGGCACTCCTTGTTTTCGGAGCATTTTCTTAAGTAAAAAATTTTTAAACATGTGCTCTATTATATTAGTTTTTTAAGAAAGCGCAAAATATATTTAAAAATGAATAATATTTCACAATTTTGTAAGATTTTGTCAAGTTACACGTCTTAACCTATAGAACAGTACAAATTATAAATTTCAAAAAAAACAAACATGATGGAACAAAATTTAACTTTAGCTGAGAGTGCATTATTACTTGTCGCTTTCTTGGGAACAATTTGTTTATTTGTTATCCTCGAAAACAACTTCGGAAAAATTAAAAACAAGTTTTTTAATATCAAAAAAATGATTTTTCACCAGGAACAGTAACAAGCTAAACACACATCAAAATAAGCAACCCAGACTTCCCTAACCGGAGGCTGGGTTCTTTTTTCTTATTTTTAAAAATGTTATTATTATATAAGGAGATTTTGTAAGAATTTTTGTGCTCAAACGTCTTATATGACAGGAAAAGTAAATCAAAATTTAGAAGCATCTTTTGCTCAGTACTATGACCAGTATTCTGACGCTATTTTTAGATATTGTCTTTACCAGACTTCCAATCGTGAAAAAGCTCTTGATCTAACTCAAGACACTTTTATTAAAACTTGGGAATATTTATCAAGTGGAAGCAAAGTGGAAAATATTAAAGCTTTTTTGTACAAAGTAGCAAATAATTTGATTATTGATTACAGAAGAAAGAAAAAATCTGAATCACTAGATCAAATGATGGAAAAAGGACTTGATATTGGAAATGGAATCAACGACATGGAGCAAGCAGAAAATATCTACGAAAAAAATACTATTTTGCAAGCCATGAATCAGCTTGAAGAAAAATATCGAGATGTTTTAACTTTGCGTTTTATAGAAAATTTAAGTGTAAAAGAAATAGCAAAAGTACTTAAAAAAACCGAAAACAATATTTCTGTGAGAATACACAGAGGTATTCAGAAATTGAAAGAAATTTTAGAAAAATAAAAAAATTAAAATGGAAGAACAATTCAACAATTTAATAACCAAAATAAGAAATGAAAAAATGACCGAAAATGAAAAAGCGGCTATTTGGTTTAGAGTTGAAACTTTCGCAAAAAATAATCCGGTTGGTTCTTCTAAATTAGTAAAATATCCATACTTCTCTGCTCATCATTTTTTCACTGCAGGAAAAGTATTTGCTACAAGTATTCTCCTTGTAGTTTTTGGATTTGGTGGACTTTCATATTCTTCAGCGTCTTCCCTTCCAGGAGATCTTTTATATTCAATAAAAATAAATGTTAACGAAAAAATAGAGGAAAAATTAACTTTTACTCCTGAGAAAAAAATAAATTTAAGAAAGAAAAGAATTGAAACCAGACTGACAGAAGTTGAATCTTTAATTAAAGAAAATAAAGTAACCAAAAAAAACAGAGAAATCGTAGAAAAAAACATTAAAGTAGAAAAAGAAAAAATAGAAAGTGAGCTAAAACAGATTCAAGAACAAAATCCAGAAATAGCTGTAGCCGCTAAAGCAGAAATAGAGAATTCTATTAAAGACCATCAGGAAAAAATAGACTCTCTAATGCAAGAAAAAATTGATTCTGAAGTAACAGACGACCCAACAATAGACTCAGAAACTTCAGTTAATACAACAGAAAACACTGAAAACGAAGCAACTACAAATTCACCAGCAATTTCTAACGAAACAGAAAATTTAAATTCAGCAGAAATTACTGAAAACCAAACTCCAATCCAGGCAACACAAGAAACTCAGCAAAATACAGCAACAGAAACTACGGCAGTTACCCAAGAAGCTGCAACAGTAGGAGTAGAAGCAAAAAAAGAAGTTAAAAATCAAGAAACTTTGCTACTCATCAACAGCCTCAAAACCATCACCGCTATCAGCGACACTACTCTTTCTTCTGACAAAATAGATAGCGAGAGCGCCGACACACAAGAAAGCGAATAACCCGAAAATAAATAAATATTTACCATTAAGCCCACTCAAAATCGGAGCACTGGCTAATTTATTTTTATTTTCATTAGAGTTTTCATCTAACTCTTCTTCTCCTTCTTTTTCTGATTTTGCTTTTATTTCATCTTCTGATTCTTGATTATTAGAATTATTATTTTCTACTCTTTTTACTGGAGCTGATTTTGAATTAAAATCATAAACAACTTCACCGTTGGGCATAATCAATTTCAAATCTTTTTCGTCCCCTTTCATAAATCCAGAAATTCTTCCAGGTATCGTTATAAAATTTTCAGCGGTAATTACTGTGTTTTTTGGAATTGAAAAATTTTTTCCACCAGAAGATAAAATCCAATTTGAAACATCAATTTTGTAATTAGCATTGTTAGTAAGTTCAATAAAGAAATCTTTATAGTCTCCGACATTACTAATCGAAACAGTTAACGGTACAACTTTTACAACCAAATTAACTGTTATCTCTGGAATTACAGAATCTTTCTTTTTAAAATATTCTAAAGAAACATTATATTCACCAGGATAATAATAAGTGTGCGTAAATTTTTCAAAACCGCCTTCTACTTTTTTTGAATCACCATCACCAAAATTCCAAAAATATTTTCCGCAGGCGTATGTCTCGTCTCCATATTTTACATCTAAATTAAACTCAATTGGCTGACCCGCAAAAGCCAAAGTCGGAGCCAAAATATTTGCTCTAAAAGTTGGCTTAACTTTTGGTTTATCTTTTTGGGAACCAGAAGAATTAGAACTGCCACCAGAAGAACCTGAATTATTATTTGTATTTTCATTATTTTCTTCATTATTACTTCCAGAATTTTCATCACTAGAATTAGAACTATTTTGGTTCAAAGCTTTTGGCGTAGGCGTGGCTGTCACCCAGCTTGAATTAATTTTTTGAAAACTTTTTCCGTCAGTTGCTGTTCCTAGATTTGCCATGTCCATCAGATCACTCAGACTATACAAAAGAATTTGATTATTATTTGCGATAGTGTTGGAACTTGCCCAAGTTGCATCAGCTGGCACATTTCCAACATAACCATTTTCATTCACAACAAGAAAATATCCACCAGCTAGAATCGTCTTTCCTTCCAACCTGCTTGCCGCAACAAGCGAATATTCAGCGCCAGAAGACGTTCTCTTTTTCAAAAACCAATTTGTTAAATCAATATCAGAACTGCTGTCATTGTATAATTCGATAAATTCATCAGTAGCAGAACTTCCCCCAACTTGCACTTCGTTAATAATCACGCTGGCACCGGCGACTTTGAACGAAAAAACAAAAATAAAAAACACGAAGACAAAACTGATTTTCTTTTTTAACATAAATTATTTAAAAAATTTTAATATGTTATAATAATAACACTTGTCCCGTTTAAAAAATAGCGGGAAAAGCAAGAATCTAATAAATTTTATTAAATTAATTTTTTAAATAGGATGAAAAAGATAGATTTTTTAGCTATTGGTGACATGACTATTGATGCTTTCATCAAGCTAAACGATGCACACGTTCATAAAAATATTGATAATCCAGAAAGCAACGAATTATGTTTTCGTTTTGGGGACAAAATTCCTTTTGATTCTGTAACAATCGTCTCAGCTGTTGGAAATAGTCCAAACGCAGCAGTTGCCGCTTCTAGACTTGGTTTAAATTCTGCACTAATTACAAATATTGGAAATGACAGAGATGGAAAAGATTGCTTAGAAGTTTTAAAAAAAGAAAAAGTAAAAACAAAATTTGTAAATATAGAAAAAAATAAAAAAACAAATTACCACTATGTGCTTTGGTATGGCACAGATAGAACAATTTTGGTTAAACACACAGAGTTTGAATATAAATTTCCAAAACTTCCAAAAGTTTCTTGGATTTATTTGAGTTCTCTCGCTGAAAATTCTTTAGAGCATCATAAACTAATAGTAGATTTTTTGGAAAGACATCCAGAAACAAAATTAGCTTTTCAGCCTGGAACTTTTCAAATGAAATTCGGCGCTGAAAAACTAAAAGATATTTATGCACACACTGAAATATTCTTCTGTAATCTAGAAGAAGCTGAAAGAATTTTAGGCGTTCAAAATAAAAATGTTTTAGAATTATCTCAAGGAATTCATGCTTTAGGTCCAAAAATAGTTTCAATCAGTGACGGTACAAATGGCGCTTATATGTATTTGAATAACGAACTCTGGCAAATTCCAATTTACCCAGATAAAACTCCAGCGCTAGAAAGAACCGGTGCCGGAGATGCTTTTTCTTCTTCAATCACCGCTGGATTAGCAATAGGACTTTCCCCTCTCAATGCTTTTGCTTGGGGACCAATAAACGCCATGAGCGTAGTACAAAAAATCGGTTCACAAGCTGGTTTACTTTCTAGAAAAAAACTAGAAGCTTATTTAAAAACTGCGCCAGAAAATTTTAAAATTAAAAAAATAAATTAAAAAATAAAAATATTTAAAATAATATGAATAACATGGAGGGAAATAAAGAAATTATAAAAAAAATAGCAGAGGGAGAAGTTCCGTTTCAAGATATAATAAAAAAAATGGAGTTATTTTTAGACATGAAAGACGCAATAGAAGAACTTAAAGAAGTCAAAGAATTATCCGAAGACGAAGGAACATTTAAAGAGGCTGAACAACAAATATCTTTAGCAGAAGAAGATTTAGCTTGTCTAAACAAAGAAATTGCAAAATTTTTTCAGGAAGATCGAAAAGAATTATATTCTTTTGATGAAATTGGAATAAAACTAAAAGAATTGTACAAAAAACAATACGAGATAAAAAAACAAATAGACTCTAATTAAATTTTCTTTTCCAAACTTTTCTCACTGCATTTTTGATAGCATCTTTGTCTAAACCATAATGCTTAAGTAATTCTTTTGTTGTACCAGACTGTCCAAATTTATCTTTTACTCCAACAAACTCGATTGGCACAGGATAAGTTTGAGACAAAATTTCTGAAACCAACGAACCAATTCCGCCGGCAACTTGGTGGTCTTCTACTGTTACTAAACATTTTGCTTCTCTTGCTAATTTTATTATTCCATCTTGATCAACAGGCTTAATAGAAGCCAGATTCATAACTTTCACTTTTAAACCTTCTTCTGCTTCAAGTTCTTTCGCAGCAAGAATCGCATGATAAAGCATTTCACCTGTTGCGATGATTCCAACTTGCGCAATACCAATTTCTGGCAACCAAAAAATTTCAGATTTTCCTAACCTGAACGGTGTTTCTTCCGTTGTAATAATAGGTGTTTTGTCTCGAACCAATCTTAAATAAGATGGTTTTTTTGTTTTACTGATAGCCAAAGTAATTTTCTTGGCTTCTATCGCATCACACGGTGAGAAGACTTCCATATTCGGCATCACTCGCATCAAAGCAATATCTTCGAGCATCTGGTGACTTCCACCATCTGGGCCAACTGTCACGCCAGTATGACTTCCAACGATTTTCACCGGCATATCATTATATGCGATAGTAGTTCTGATTTGCTCCCAATTTCTCCCAGGCGAAAAAATTGCATAAGAACCACAAAACGGAATTTTCCCCATTTTTGCCATACCAGAAGCTGTAGTCACAAGATTTTGTTCAGCTACACCGACTTCTATAAATTTATTTTCTTTCTCAAATTTTTCTGCAAAAAAATGCATCTGCACGCTTTCTTTCAAGTCGGCACAAAGAGCCACAACATTTTTGTCTTGCTCTCCCGCTTGCACAAGGCCTTTGCCAAAACCTTCACGCGTAGAAATTTTTTCTACATCTTCGTTAAATAATTTACTGTTTAGTTTTAATTTTGGATTTAGCATAAATTATAAATTAGATTCTAGTTTTGCTTTTTTAATCGCCTCACCAAGCTGATCAGTCATTGGCTTATACCCCCTAGCATTTCTATTATCTATCATAAGTACTTCTTTTCCACCCATTTTAATTATACTCAAACCAAAACAACCACCCGGTCTTTGGTCTTTCCCCTGCCTTAAACTTTCTTTTGTTTCTTCTATCCTGTATGAAAAATTACTATCATCTAAAGCTTTACCAACTTTCATTGCAAATTCGATCAAATCTTCTTTCTCACCAGAAACAATATAAACATCTCCGTTTTCCCTAACTTCTATATTAAATTTTGGCTTTAGTATTTGTTCTATCATATAATTTAAACTATATCGGCTTATTTGTTTCTAATTCTTTCAACGCCATTTTTGCTTCTTGTTTGCTTGGCGCCTTTCCATGCCACCTGTAATCATTTTCCCAAGCTTTTACGCCTTTACCTGGAATTGTTTTCGCAATAATTACGGTCGGTTTTTCTTTGCTTTCTTTTGCTTCTTCTACTGCCTCGTTAATTTTTCCAAAATCATGTCCTGAGGTTTCTAAAACATTCCAATGAAAAGATTTAAATTTTTCTGGTAAAGATTCGAGCGGCATTATATCTTCAGTATTTCCACTCAACTGAATTTTGTTTCTATCAATTATTACTATTAGGTTATTTAATTTATTTTTTCCTGCCAACATGAAACCTTCCCATGTATTTCCTTCATCTAATTCTCCATCAGATAAAATACAGAAAATTTTTCTTTCGTTATTTTTTCTATCGATTCTATCAGCCAGCGCGATCCCGACAGACTGAGACAAACCAGAGCCAAGTGGTCCAGAAGAAGTTTCTAAAAAGTTTAAATATTCTCTATGCGGATGACCTTGAAGCCTAGAACCAAATTTTCTTAAAGTTTTTAATTCTTCTAAACCAAAATATCCAGCGTGCGCAAGAGTTGCATATAAAACCGGACAAATGTGCCCATTAGACAAAACCAAAATATCTCTATCCGGCCAAAATGGATCTTTGGGATTATGCTTCAAAATATGAAAATAAAACAAAGTAAAAATATCAGTCATGCCAAGCGCGCCAGCAGTATGTCCAGAACCTGCTTCAGCAAGCATTTTAATAATATCTTGTCTGATTTCATTAGCAATCTTTTTTAATTTTAAAATTTTATCATCTGTTAAATATGCCATATATTTTTAGTTCTTTTATTCTTGTCCCGTAGGAAGATTTGCTTTCCTTCGGGATTTTGATCATTCAAAAAAGCCATCCCAGTACTAAAATTTAAATTAATAATTTTAAACCTTTATTTATCCCGCGCTGATTTTAGTACGGGACAAGTTAATCTAATTATACTAAAAAAACTTTATAAAAACTATCAGAAAAGCTATAATAAGAACATTAACAAGTTTTAAATAATTATTATGCAAACAAAAAATAAAATTTTAATGCAACAGGCAAAAGAATCACTGAAAGGAAAATGGTGGCCAGCTGTCGCTGTTTCTGTTGTGTATATTCTTATCACAGTAGGGGTAAGATCAATACCAACTGTTGGGCCAATTGCACAACTTATTATTACCGGACCATTTATGCTTGGTTTAACAATATTTGTTTTAAATATTTCAAAAAACCAAAAAGCAGAAGTTCCTCAAATTTTTGATGGTTTTAAAAATTTTTGGAAAGCGGTAGGAACCTATCTTCTAATGGTACTGTTTATTATGTTGTGGTCTCTTTTACTTATCGTACCAGGAATAA
This sequence comes from Minisyncoccota bacterium, assembly GCA_035403785.1. Taxonomy (GTDB): domain Bacteria; phylum Patescibacteriota; class Minisyncoccia; order Phycocordibacterales; family UBA9973; genus UBA9973. Next base: position 51,789 of record DAONFW010000005.1, read on the forward strand.
TCGCTGGTTTTTCCTATGCCATGACTTTTTACATTCTTGTAGAAAATCCAAAAATGAAACCAATGGATATTTTACGCAGTAGTAAAAAAATGATGCGCGGCAACAAATGGAAACTATTTTGTTTAAGTTGGAGATTTTTCGGATGGGGACTTTTATGTATTTTAACAGCAGGAATCGGATTTTTCTGGTTGATTCCTTATATGAATACAACTTTTGCAAAATTCTATGAAGACATCAAGAAAAACCCTGCGCCAGAAAAAAAGAAAAAGAAAAGCTACGATAAAGATAAAAAAGAAGAAGAGACAGTAGAAATCGAAGAAGAAATTGTTGTTATAAAAGAAAAATTCGTTCCAGAAGAGCTAGAATAATGAAATAAAAAAAAGGGGCATTTGCCCCTTTTTGCTACTTTTGATACATTTTACGCCTGTTGGCATAAAAAGCTTTTTCAGCTTCTGCCATGTAGGCGATATTTTTTTTAATCAAAACCTGATCTTTTTTTGAAACTTTTTCCTTTGCCATATTCTTAAATTTTAATTGGTGAGTTTTTGTAAAAGACACAAAATATCTACTACAAAAACTCACCAAAAACTATTTCAAAAAACAAATTTTTTCTTTTAATGATTATACAATAAAAGATACAAAATTAAATAAATTTATTAAAAATAATAACATTAATTTTAGTAAAAGTCAAGATGTGTACTATCCTAAATTTTCGAACTCGCTAATAGTCTCTCGAATATCTACTGATTTTAAAATAGCATTTCCAGCTACTAATCTATTCACACCGGCATCTACCAATTCCTGCGCTGTGTCTAGATTTACTCCCCCATCTACTGAAATAATCAGATCAGGATATTTTTCTTTTAGTTTCTTAATCTGCTCCAAAACTCTTTCATCAAAATCTTGCCCTTGAAAACCAATTTTTTCAATTCCCATACACTGCACGAAATCTACATGGTTTATCAAACTCAAAACCTGCTCTGTAATTTCAGTATCTACATTGATTGCAATTCCCATCTGAATAGAATCACGAATATACACATCCATGCCTTCTAAAAAGTTTTTAAACTCATTCAAATTACCTACAGCTTCAACATGAAAAACAACTCTTTTCGGTCCAAGTTTTGTATAAATATCAAAATTTTCTACAGCATCTGCAACCATGAGATCTAATTCAAATTCTATGTCTTCCCAAAAAGGCATGCCTTCTTCTTCATTCATAATTCTGTGAAAATTCATATCATCAGCGCCACCAGTAGTAAAAGGCCAAGTTTTATTCTTTACAAAAACTCCATCACACAAATCTATCTGCACAACTGGAACAATTCCACGCACAAGCGCGATTTTGTTTTTCATATCTTCATAATTTTGTGACAAAACTGCCGGGATTACTTCAATCATATATTATTATTTATTTTCTTTTAATCTATCGAAATTTTCTTGCATATTTTTTGCTAATTCTTTTACTTGACTACGCGTTCTTTTTATTATCTCTCTTAAATCAAGTCTATCTTTTTTTGACACCCTATCTGCCATTGAAGAAGAAATTATTTCTCCACTTTTTTTATATATCCCAGACATATCTTTTCTTGCATAAATATTAGGAATTCCCCCATTCCCTATTGCATATTTTTCTAAATCAATCTCATTAATATGATTATCTACATTACCAAAACCCAAAGTAGCAACTTTATATGAAATATTAAGCTCTTCCAATGCATTTAATAAACACTGAATAGTTCTTCCGGAACCAATAAAATCAGTGACAAGCAATACTTCTTTTGATGGATCATGTTTCAAATTTTTCATTAAATGCTCCTTTATGTCTAACTGAAATTTTTCAACATCTTTAGTTTCTCCAAGCCCCGCAATAAATAATATTTGCGGCTTTTCAACATTTTTATTTTTATACTCATTGCCGAGAAATTCATGAAAAGCCAAAGCTGGAACTCTACCAGAGACATCATCTCCGATGATTGCATCGAACTTACAATTTTCTATATCAGTCTTAACTTTTTCTAAAATATCATTAATTTTAGGACTCATACTATCTACGATATTTTCTACATCGTCTTTATTTCCAATAGGAATTTTTTTCTTAAAATTTGGTAGTTCTATTTTAAACATATTAAAATTTATTTATTCTTCTAACATGCTTTTCTTCTTCTGAAAATTTCGTGCTTAAAAATAATTCGCAAGCAAACTTAGCTTCATCTTCTGTTACAAATCTTGCACCGATAGATAAAACATTTGCATCATTATGCAGACGTGCCAATTTCACTATTTCAAAAGTTTCAGAATTTTTATTCTCACCATTTTTCATCTCTTCCTGCCCATAAAAAACCGCAGCCCGCACACCTTCTGTTCTGTTAGCACACATTGCTTCACCTTGTCCTGAACCACCCAAAACTATTCCAAAACTGCCCTTATCTTTTGCAACGGCTTCAGCAACTTGTTTTACATAATCAGGATAATCGTCATCTTCTACTAAATTAAAAGCGCCGAAATCTTGAACTTCGTAACCTAATTCAAGTTCTTCCAAATACACTTTTAATTTTTCTTTTAATTCAAACCCTGCATGATCTGTGCCTATGTATATTTTCATCTTATTATTTTTTTCTATTTCCATATGCTATATATAAAATTAAATGATAATAAACCAAAGCGAACAATACAAAAGACACTAATGCCATCAGAGGAATTATAATTGCAACTTCTATATAATATAAAGCATTCGCTCTATAGTTTATGATATTAGCCGATAAGTTTTTTATCTCTTTAAAATCTTTATCATAAATATTTGAGTCATTTATAAAACATTTCCTAGTTGAATCTTTAAAGATTTTATCTTGCGTTATATTACTAAAATCTTCAATATTCATAGCAATCTTTTTATAACCTAATTGATTTTTATAATCTTCATAAAAAATTTTGATTATATTATCTTGATACTTCTCTGGCGCTTTAAGGCAAAAAGATTTGCCTAAAGAATGCAAAGAAATATATTCAATTTTATTATTTAATAAAACGCCGAAACTTCCTTTCTGTTCAAAAAATTTTGGAATAGTATTCTCATAATCTTCTCCATTGTAGTTTTCCGTGTATTTATATAAAGTATTATTTATATGTATATTATGTTTGCTTAAAAGTTCCGTATCATTTGGATATGATATCAACATTATATAAGAACCAATGGTTATTAAAAAAAACAATACTAAAAAAATTACTTTTATTAATCTATGCCACCAATGTTTATTAAGCTCCAAACCATCTCTAAACAACCATGCTTTTGCTTTTTTATATACGATAGTTATTTTTTTCATATTATTTAATACTTCCCCCTGTTTTAACCACATGATCCACTAATGTATAAGTATACCCCATTTCATTGTCATACCAGCCAAGAACTTTTACCAAATTTCCACCGACAACTCGTGTCATCTTCAAGTCAGCAATTGACGCATGGGATTCGCCCAAAATATCTGACGAAACCAAATCTTCTTCTGTCACTGCAAAAATCTTTTCCCATCTTTTGTCTCGCGCAGCTTTTTTCAAAACATTATTTACTTCTTCTACTGTTGTTTCTTTTTTAGAAATGAAAGTAACATCTGCAATAGAACCAGCTGGAACTGGAACTCTTAGAGAAATTCCATCGAAAAGTCCAGTTAGTTCAGGAAATGCTTTTGTCACAGCAATCGCTGCACCAGTTGAAGAAGGCACGATATTTTGTGCTGCGGCGCGACCTTCTCGGAAATCTTTTTTGTTTGGACCATCAACTATTCCTTGCGATGCAGTATATCCGTGCACTGTATTTAAAATTGCTTTTTCTATTCCTAAAACTTCGTGTAAAATTGCGATTAGTGGTGAAGCAGCATTTGTTGTACAAGAAGCATTTGAAGTCACATCACAAGTTCCAAATTTTTCTTCGTTCACTCCCAACAAGATAGTCTCACCGTGCACACTGTCATCTCCGCCTTTTGCTGGTGCTGATATCACAACTTTCTTTGCTCCAGCTTTTATATGCGCTTCTGCTTTATCATAAGAAGTGAATAATCCAGTTGATTCTACAACCACGTCTACGCCCAAATCTTTCCATGGCAAATTTGCTGGATCTTTTTCTGCTAGAACTTTTACTTTCTTCCCGTCTATAATTATTTCCTGACCTTCAACTTTTATATCATGATTCCAATTTCTATATACAGTATCGTGTTTTAATAAATAAGCCATATTCTGAACGTCGCCCAAATCGTTTACGGCTATTATTTCAATTTCTGGTCTATCCCAAGCTACTTTCAAAAAAGCTCGGCCGATACGACCAAAACCATTAATTCCTACTTTAATTTTGTTATTTTTATTGAATAATTTCATACATCTATTATACCAAATACCAACAAAAATATGCTAATATAAAAACATGAATCCCGTTAGAGATCATATATGTTTTATTACACTTATATTTTAAAAAGCAAGAAAGATGGTAAAATTTACACAGGAAGTACGAGCGACTTACGGAAGCGCCTTATCCAGCATAATACTGGAAAATCTACCTACACGAAAGGAAGAGGCCCATTCATAATTATTTATTACGAAGCGTGTTTATCAGAAGAAAAAGCAAGGTCGAGAGAATTATATTTAAAATCGGGAATGGGCAGGCGTTATCTTAGAAATAGATTAGGCGCTTCCTATCTCTAACGGGATGAAAATCCACAGATTTATAGACCAAAATTTTGATTTAAATAATAAAGAACTAGAAATAACTGGTGAAATAGCGCATCAGGTTATAAAAGTATTAAAATTTGAAATTGGTGAAAAAATAGAACTTTCTGACGGTAAGGGCGCTGTTGGAATTGGAAAAGTTAAGAATTTAAGTAAAAATACTGTTTTAGTAGAAATAGAAAAAATAGAGAAATTAGAAGAAAATAAAAAAACTACACTATTCTGCGCAGTTTTGAAAAAAGAAAATTTTGAACTAGTAGTACAAAAAGCAACTGAATGCGGAATTAAAAAAATAGTGCCAATCATCACAGACAGAACGATCAAAACAGGTTTGAAATTAGATAGATTAGAAAAAATTGCAAAAGAAGCATCTGAACAATCCGGCAGAAGTATTGTGCCAGAAATTTCTGAACCAGTTAGTTTTGAAAAAAGTTTAGAGTTAATTAATAAGACAGATTTAAATATTTTATTTGATATCTCAGGTGAAAAATTTTCTGAAATAAATTTAAATGATTTTGAAAAAATAAATATTTTTATCGGACCCGAAGGTGGTTGGACTGATAACGAAATAAAAAAAATGAAAAATTTAAATTTTAAAATTGCATCACTTGGCAAATTAACTTTGCGTGCAGAAACTGCGGCAATAGTTTCAAGTTTTTTAGTATCAAATAATTAAAATAAAATATTGGGAAAAAGAAATAAAAAAAAACGCGCAACAGATTCATCTGCTACGCGTCATCAATCATTGTCAACCAACTAGTCCTAGCAGGACTATTTCTTTTTTTTACCGCCGCCACCAATTGGGATTGCATAAGTATACGACAATCCAATCTCGTAATGTTGCTTCGGAGTACTCCAATTATGTCTTGAATGTCGATCATGATATACACCAAACGGTTCTAAATACAAAGTAAATTTATGCCGGTACGGGGCGTCTCCACGAAGCGGTATTGGAATCGAAAACTCGGTTCGTAAACCAAATGTATTTCTGGACAGAAAACTAAAACCAAAGAGGTCTCCCGTTTCAAATCCATATCCCACACTCATGTTCTGGCCGAACGTAATGTATTCAAAAAGCCCGACACCAAACCATTTATTTGGATGATACATAGCATGAACACCCAAGAACTGCTTGCCGAGGAAATTTATACCAACATCGGCTAAAGCTGTAACCATGTGTTTGGTTGTTCCGTTAGACAACTGAATCCCAGCACCAACATTGAACGGCCTTCTAATCGAGCCAGAAAATTCAAGTGGCACACCTGTAACAGAATATCCTCCACCGCTTTTGTCAGATTTACCTGATTTTTGCGTTGTGTTTTTGGCCGTAGAACCGGCCGTTGTGTACTGTGCCATCGATACTTCCGGCACAAAGAAGCAGGCCACAAAAAGGGCCGTTGCGAAAAATAACATTAATTTTTTCATTGTTTCTGGATTTAATGATTATTATTTATATTTATTTATTGACAAATTTCGAAGGTTTGTTATAACTATACCAAATTCAAGTGAAAAGTCAAGCATTTTCTTACAAATTTTTTTAATAACTTTTTTGTGTTATTATATGTGCAATGGCCTCAAAATTTGTGCATCTTCATACACATTCGCATTATTCCCTACTAGACGGGCTTTCTAAAATTGAGAACATTGTTGATATTGCAAAAAAAAATAAAATGACTGCTGTTGCTATTACAGATCACGGCAACATGTACGGTGCAATTGAATTTTATAAACTCGCAAAAAAAGAAGGAATCAAATCTATCATCGGAGTTGAAGCATACATCGCAGAACGTGGACGAAAAGACAAAGAACCTGGCATAGATAATAAAAGATATCACTTAACACTTTTGGCAAAAAACAAAACGGGATACAAAAATCTAATGCGTCTTGTTACTCTTGCCAACCTTGAAGGTTATTATTACAAACCACGCATGGATAAAGAAATTTTGCACGAATATTCTGAAGGAATTATTTGTTTGTCTGGTTGTATGGGCAGCCAACTTTCTCAAGCTGTGATTGCAGATAATTTAGAAAGAGCAGAAGAATTAATAAAAGAACATCAAGAGATTTTTGGGAAAGAAAATTATTTTTTAGAAGTACACTCACATCCTCATATTGAGAACGACAAAAAACTTCGAGATGGCATAGTAGCTCTAGGAAAAAAATTTAAAATTCCTGTAGTCGCCGGGCAAGACTCGCATTATTCTTGTATTTCAGATCAAGATGCACACAACACTTTGCTTGCGGTGAATACTGGAGTAATAAGCGGAAAAGAAGGAACGGGATTAGAATTCGGTGTAGATGATTTTTCTTTGATAGACGAAAAGACTGCTTTGAAATATTTTGAAGATGTTCCGGAAGCGGTTCATAATACAGAAATTGTTGCAAATATGTGCGAAGAGTATGATTTAGAATTGGGTAAAGCTTATTTTCCAGATTTCCCTATTCCAGAAGATACAACAGCTGACCAAATGCTAAGAGATTTGGCTTACAAAGGTTTTGAATTTCGAGGATTACCACAGACAAAAGAATACATAGACAGACTAGAATACGAACTGCAAATTATTAAACAAAAAGGATATCCTACTTACTTTTTGGTGGTTTCTGACTTGTTAAAATTTTCTCGTGAAAATGGAATCTATACAAATATTCGAGGATCGGTCGCTGGATCTCTAACTACTTATTTAACTGGAATTACAAAAGTTGATCCGATCGCCTATAAACTGCCTTTCGAAAGATTTTTGAATCCAGAAAGACCATCATTGCCCGATATCGATATGGACTATGCTGATAATCGTCGTGAAGATGTTATTGCTTACGCAAAAAGTAAATACGGCGAAGACAAAGTTGCCCAAATCGGTACTTTCGGCACAATGATGGCAAAAGGTTCTATTCGTGATGTTGCTCGTGCGCTTGGTTATCCATACGCTGTTGGAGACAGAATTTCAAGCATGATTCCCCTCGGTTCACAAGGAATGCCGATGACTATTGATCACGCGATGGAGCTTGTTCCGGAATTAAAAGAAGCATACAAAAAAGAACCAGACACAAAAAAAATAATAGATTTAGCAAAAAAAATGGAAGGCTGTGTTAGACATATTTCTGTGCATGCAGCTGGAGTTGTGATGGCACCAAAACCTCTTTATGAATTTACTCCAATTCAGTATGACCCAAAAGGTGGAAATATTATCACGCAGTATGACATGTATAGTATTGAAGACGCCGGTTTGCCCAAATTTGATTTTCTTGGAATAAGAAACTTAGCTATTTTGGCGCTTGCCGTAAAGCTTGTAAAGAAAATTTACAACATAGACATAGATATGGATAGAATTCCATTAGATGACAAAAAAACCTTCGCTATGCTGGCAAAAGGAGAAACAATGGGACTTTTTCAACTAAACGGCGGCGGTATGACGAAAGCTTTGAAAGAGCTGAAACCAACTAACATTCATGACATAAATGTGATGGTGGCTCTTTATCGCCCCGGACCGATGGATAACATTCAGGAATACATGGACCGAAAGCATGGCAAAAAGAAACCTGAATATATGCATCCAAAAATGAAAAATTTTCTAGACACAACTTTTGGTGTGTTGGTTTATCAAGATGACTTGCTCATGACGGCTATTGAAGTCGCAGGATATTCTTGGGGTGAAGTAGATAAATTCAGAAAAGCTGTTGGTAAAAAAATTCCAGAAGAAATGGCCAAACAGCATGTTAAATTCGTGGACGGTTGTCAAAAACATGGCGGCCTGACAAAACAAAAAGCAGAAGAAATATGGAAGCTTTTCGAACCATTTCAAGGTTACGGATTCAACAAAGCGCACGCAGCAAGTTATGGTTTCGTTGCATATCAAACAGCATACATGAAAGCTAATTATCCAGTAGAATATATGACTGCTGTTTTGACTTCAGAATCTGGTGATGTAGAAAAAATTGCTGAAATAGTAACAGAATGTAAAAAAATGAACATAGAAGTTTTGCCACCAAACATAAACGAAAGTTTCGGTGATTTTACTATTATAAAAGGCTCTGATCACAAAGAAGGAAGAACTATTCGTTTTGGGCTCTATACTATAAAAAATCTCGGCACCGATATTGCTAATGCGATAATAGAAGAAAGAAAGAAGAACGGCAAATATAAATCAATAGAAGATTTTTTTGAAAGAGTAAATCACAAAAATTTAAACAAAAAATCCGTTGAAGCTTTGGCAAAATCAGGAGCAATGGATGATTTCGGAAAAAGAAATGATATTATTGGAAATTTAGAAAGATTGCTCGCTTTTAATAAAGAAATAAAAACTTCATCTGCTCAAACTTCTCTATTTGGTTCAGTTGGCGGAATAAAAACAAAATTAGACTTAACTCCACAACCTGAAGAAACAAAACAAGAAAGATTGGCTTGGGAAAAAGAATTGTTGGGTTTATATATTTCAGGACATCCATTAGACAGAATTCGTGACAAATTAGAAAAGAAAGAAATAAATATCAAAAAAATCAAAGAAGAATTTGGAGAAAACAAACCGGTAACTTTTGGCGGTATGATAGAAACGGTCAGACAAGTTATGACAAAAAAGAACGAACGTATGGCTTTTATAAAAATAATAGACTTGAATGACTCAATAGAAGCAGTTGCTTTTCCAAGATTATTCCAAAGTTCAGCTGATGTTTTAGTCTCAGAAAAATGCATCGCTCTGACTGGAAAAGTTTCTATCAGAAATGGTGAAAAAAGTATAATTATAGAGGGAGTGAAAGAGATATAAAAAATTGGAAAGAAAAAATCCACTTTGTGTAACGAAAGAGGATTTTTTCTCTTTCCACAAAGTGGATTAATATTTATTATTTTTTAGGTCTCTCAATAATTGCCAGTACCAATGCAAAAAGCATCACAAAGTAAAACAAAACGCCCTGTAAAATTGTTTTACTCATTTCACCCATGGAATTCGGCACGCCACACAAAGATATATCTATTGCAATTAATGAAATAACAGCATTTAGGAACCTCACATCGCCCGAAGAATAACCTGGAAATATTGCTATATTAACGGAAAAAGATACTAACACACTCATTATTAAAGTATTAACAAAATCCCATTCCCCACACAGCATGAAAAAAAAGAATATTGCTATAGATATCAAAATTGAAAACATTAATTTAATTAAATTTTTCATAGTTTTAAATTTAAAAATTAATAATTAGAAGATTAGTAAATCATCTTGAATTACAAAAATAAACCAAGATGATTCACTAATCCCCATCTAAAAACTTAAAATTATGAATATATAAAAAGAGCAGTTTACAAGCTAAATAGTAGTATATTTAGATAGAAAAGTCAAGAGTAAAAAACCTTGTTAATAAAGGAAATTTTGGTAAGAAATTGTATTTTAATTATACAAACTCATCGCTTTTTCTTTCCCTTCTGTAAAAATAACTTCTACTATTTCTGCAATTTTTTTAGATATTTTTTTAAGCTCATCTAATTCTGGTTTCTTGAATTCTCCCATCAGAAATTTTAAAACAGCTTCTTCCCCTTTTGGTTTTCTTATTTTGCCACTCGGTGTGGTCGGAGAAACTCCAACTCTTATTCTAGTAAACTCTTCTGTCTTTAATGACTTTATTATAGAGTTAACGCCGTTATGCCCACCTGATGATCTATTGAAAGAAATTTTTATTTTACCCAAAGGCAAATCCATATCATCATAAATCACTACAATATCTTTTAAATTTAATTTATGTTTATCTTTCACATGTGCGACTGCAACACCTGAATTATTCATGAATGTAGTAGGTTTAATATATTCAACTGGTTTACCAGAAATAGAATCTTTATAAAAGAGTAATTTTGTATGTTTGCTTCCTTGCCAGTCAACTTTTTTTCCCAACATAAAATCGAGCACAATCCAACCAGTATTGTGACGTGTATTTTCATATTCTTCTCCTGGATTTCCCAGTCCAACAACTAATTTCATCCCGTTAGAAATATGTCGCAGTCAATAATAATTAAAATACTTTCCCGTTAAAATCTGCGACTGCGATTTCTAACGGGATTCATATTTTTAATAATAACAAAATTTTATCTCTTTTTCTGGCAACTTTTAACTAGACAATATATTATATGCTTGTGTCAATAGCTTTTTGTGATAAAATAGTAGGATGGAAAATGAAAAAAATTTAAAAGCAGAGGAAAAAGTAGAATCTACTGGGCGTTCATTATGGGAATTAGCACGCTTTGCGCTTCTTGCAATTGCGATAGTTGTTCCTATAAGGATTTTTATCGCTCAGCCGTTTGTAGTGTCAGGTTCTTCTATGTTCCCTACTTTTGAAGATAAGCAGTATTTAATCGTAGATGAAATTTCTTACAAATTAGGAAACATAAACAGAGGCGATGTTGTAATTTTTAAATATCCGTTAGATACAAAAAAATATTACATAAAAAGGATCATTGGCTTACCAAACGAAATTGTTGATATAAAGAATGGAAAAGTAACTATCACAAACGAAGAAAATCCAGAAGGATTTGAAATAGATGACTCTTTCATAAAAAATATTTCAAAAGATATCGGACATTATGAATTACAAGATGACGAATATTTTGTCCTAGGAGACAACAGAACAAATAGTTCAGATTCTAGATTTTGGGGTCCTGTTCCAAAAAAATTACTAGTCGGTAGAGCATTTTTAAGATTACTACCAATATCCAAAGTAAGCGTATTCCCAGGTGAACATACATTATTAAATTAAAATAATTTATTTTTATTATTAAAATTAGAAGATAACTAAATTATGAGTAAGACAACAAAAACAACTCCTAAAAAAACAGCTAAAAAACAAGACAAAAATTTCACGACACCAAAAGGCACCCGTGACATAATGAATCAGGAATATTATAACTTCCAAGGTTTTTTTGAAAAAGCACAAGAAGTTGCAGTTTATTACGGATTCAAGCCGATAGAAACTCCAATTTTAGAACAAGAAGAAGTGTTCACTTCTGGAATTGGCGAAGGCACAGATATTGTTGATAAAGAAATATATTCTCTCAAAACAAAAGGCGGAGATCATTTGGCATTAAGACCCGAACACACTGCCCCACTCATGCGCTCTTATATAGAGCACGGCATGCAAAATCTTCCTCAGCCAGTGTTGTTTTACCAATATGGTCCAAGTTTTAGACACGATAATCCTCAAGCTGGAAGATACCGACAATTTTGGCAATTTGATTTAGACTCTTTAGGTAGTGATAAAAGTATCATGGATGCTTTGGTAATAAAAGCCGGAGTAAGTATTTTGAAAGAAGCTGGGGCTGAAAATATTTCTATAGACATAAATTCAATTGGAGATAAAGAATGTCGTGGCGCTTACATCAAAGAGCTTGTAAGTTATTACAAAAAACATCTTAAAGATTTACCTGCTGTAGATAGAGAAAGATTAAAGAAAAATCCATTGAGAATTTTAGATTCAAAAGATCCAAAAACAAAAGAAATTAATGAAGGCGCTCCTGATTCTGTCAGCTTTTTGTGTTCTTCATGTAAGAAGCATTTCAAAGAAGTCTTAGAATATTTAGAAGAAATGGGAATACCGTATAATATAAACAAAAATCTTGTACGCGGTTTGTCTTACTACACAAGAACAGTTTTTGAAGTGATAGAAGAAAAAGGAACAGAAGAAGGCGGACCAATAGCAATTGCTGGTGGCGGAAGATATGATTATCTCGCAAAACAACTTGGTAGCAAAAAAGATATCCCAGCTGTTGGATTTTCAGTTGGTGTAGACAGGGTTGTTGCTGCCCCTTGGTATAAAAAACTTTCTCCAAGAATTATAAAAAAACCAAAAATATATTTCATTCAATTGGGAGCAGAGGCAAAACTAAAAAGTTTAAACATTATTGAAATATTAAGAAAAGCGCACATTCCAATAGCACAATCTTTATCGAAAGACAGTTTGGGTGCACAGTTGGCAATCGCAGAAAAACTACAAATTCCATATACTCTAATTTTTGGACAAAAAGAAGCATTAGAAGATTCTGTTATTGTTCGTGATATGTCTAATAGATCCCAAAACACAGTAAAATTGGCAAAACTTTTGGATTATCTAAAAGAACTGAAATAAAAAATAACAAACAATAAAATGAAAGAAATAGTTCAAAGGGAGGAAAAAGTTCTACGCGAAATAGCAAAAGAAGTTCCAGTTAAAGATATCACTTCTCCTAAAATACAAAAAATCATAAAAGAAATGTCAGAGTCTTTAAAAACCCAAGATGACGGCGTGGCTATCGCGGCTCCACAAATTGGTTATGCATTAAGAATTTTTGTTATCGCTGGAAAAATGTTCCATAAAGATTTTATTAGGGGCGAAGGAGTCCCAAAAGATGCAGTGCTTCCAAAAGATTTAGTTTTTATAAATCCAAAAATTTCTAAACTATCTCGTGAAAAAGAATGGATGCCAGAAGGTTGTCTTTCAGTAAGATGGGCATATGGCGAAGTATATAGATCAAAAAAAGCTACAGTAACAGCCTATGATGAACACGGAAAGAAATTTACCAGAGGCGCCAGTGGTTTGCTCGCTCAAGCTTTCCAACATGAAACTGACCACTTAAACGGAGTTTTGTTTATAGACAAAGCAGAAAATGTTAAAGAAGAAAATATTTAATTAAAAAAAATTCTAAACACACTAAAAAACACTCAGGACTTCCTGAGTGTTTTTTGGTTAGTTTTTAAAGTTTTAATTATTCAAACTATTTACAAGAGCTCTAGTGATAGGACCGAAGTATCCTACAGCTGGAGAGATTTTGTTTGCTAATTGGAATTTAATTAAAGCTTTTTGAGTAAGTGATCCGAATTTAGTTGTTTCATTACCTAGTGAACCTGCTCCTGTAGTAGATACTTGATAGCCATGAGTGTTTAAGAACTTTTGAAGTTCTTTTACTTCATTGTCTATCTGTAGGTATTTTAAGTTCTTTGTGAATGTGAATTTAGGTGTAGTTGGAGCAGATGTTGTTCCACATGCTTTTCCTGTACTTGGGCTGTATAGATATCCTGGTAGACAGTCTGTGGGTGGTACAGAAGAGGTTGGGGTTGAAACAAATGGGTTATGTCCTGCAATGTAAGAGCCGGAGGTGGTGTGGTGAGGGATGGCAGGAGCTGGAGGAACTACAGGAATTACTTCATCAGCAGGAAGAATAATTAAAATTCCCGAAGTTCTTTGTACTTTGCTTCTGTCAAAAGTGACATTATTTAAAGTATTTGTTTTATCTGTAGTATCAGTGATTGCATTGTAGATACCTGAATTAATAGAACCACCAGTTACTGTGTTACTATCTGCAGATCCAGCAAAAGAGATACCATTAGCATTATCTGTAAAAATATTCGTATTCAAAGTATTAGAAGATGAAGTTCCATCTAAAACTATTCCTGAGTATGGACCATAAGCACTGTGCACTAAGCTAGGTTCTGTGGTTGATGCTAGAGTTACAGGATCCCCATCTGTTTCCACAACTACTCCATTTACTCCATTTGTAATTCCATTGTATATCCAAGTATCTCCACTCTTTGTTAGAACATTTTGGAGGAGGGCTTCGGCGGTGGCGCCCTCACCAAGAGCTAATTCAAGAGTAGCTAAATTGGGGATCATTCCGTGAGGAAGAGCAGCTGTAAGTGGAACCGAAATATCACCTACGTGGATAAGTCCAAAATCAAAACCTCCTGCAGCTGCTCCAGCTGCTTCGATAAAATTAGTTATTGTATTACTGTTAGCAGAAACAAGGCTTATGTTATTTTCAAAATCAGCAGCATAAAGGATAGTCGGTATTGTTATGGCGCCACCACCGAAATTCATCCCAATAGCATCATAAACAACATCACCATATTTCATGGTGGAAACTCCTGCTAACCAATATCCTTCAGCTACTGCTCCATGACCTGAAATATTATTGGAGGAAATTGTATTATTACTTGCATCATTCAAACAAATACCATTCTGTAAGTTAGAAGAAATAATATTAGTTTTTATTTGACTTCCTTTTATATTACTTAAACTAATTCCGCAACTAATGTTAGAAGAAATCGTATTTTCTTCAATTGTATTATCATCAGATTGATCTAAATAAATTCCATTTCTTAAATTATCAGAAATAGTATTATTAGAATTTATAATATTCTCATTTGAATTATTCAAATAAATTCCATCTCTTGAGTTATCAGAAATCGTATTAGAAGTTATAATATTTTCCATTGATGAATTTCTAAAATCAATTCCATATTCATTATTATCACTAATAGTATTCTGATCTATTTCATTCGAACTTGAGTTATCAAAATAAATCCCCTGATTACTCCCAGAAATAGTGTTCAGAGTTAAATTATTTCCTGATGCTTGATAAAGATCAATCCCTCGATATTGGTTGTTATTAATAATATTATTACTAACAACAACCCCCGTGCTATAACCATTTCCGTTTAAATTAATTCCAGTACCATTAAGGATAATATTATCAGAACTTATATTATTACCAACTTCATCTGAATCAAAAGCTGAAAAATAAATCCCACTATGGATAGCTCCTTCTATTGTTAAACCAGAAATAGTAACATAGCTAGAATTATCAATACCAAAACCATTATCAAGGTTATTAAAATTAACAATAATATTATCACCTCCTGGACCTAAAATAGAAATATAATCATGTTGTATAGAAGGTAATTGACTTGTAAGGATTATCGTTCCAGTCACAGAAAAATCTATATTTACACCCTGATCTTGAGAAATTGAATTTGCTTCCTGAATTGCTGCTCTCAAAGTACAACTTCCATCTCCAGCACTAGCACAAACTCCATCTCCAGCACTAGCATCTGATTCATCTC
>DAONFW010000006.1:0-56553 GCA_035403785.1 Minisyncoccota bacterium
CAGATCGTCCAGAAATCATTTATTGTGAAGAGTGTTATAAGAGGGAAGTTTATTAAACTTTATTTTGTGCTACAATATTCCTCATATGAAAAATGCTGGTAAAAAACTAAAAATCGGGATACTTTTTGGTGGAAAATCTACGGAGCATGAAGTTTCTATCAAATCTGCTACGAATATCATGGCTGCTTTAGATAAGGCTAAATATGAAATTGTAAAAATAAAGATAGAAAAATCTGGAAAATTTAATTTGAATTTATTAAAAAAAGTTGATGTTGTTTTTCCAGTTTTGCATGGATCTTTTGGTGAAGATGGCACAATGCAGGGATTTTTGAAAATTTTAGAAAAGCCATTTGTTGGGCCTTCTGTTTTGGGATCAGCTGTTGGTTTTGATAAAGATGTAACAAAAAGATTATTAACAGAAGCCGGGATTCCAAATACTAAATTTTTAACTTTTAGAAAAAATGAAAAAATAAATTTTGCTGAGGTAAAAGAAAATTTAAATTTGCCCATGATTGTAAAACCAGCAAATGCAGGATCTTCTGTTGGAATTAGCAAAGTTTCTGATCAAAAAGAATTTGAAAAAGCTGTAAAATTTGCTTTTAAATTTGATAATAAAATAATTATAGAAAAGTTTTTGGCTGACAGAAGAGAAATAGAATGTGCTGTTTTGGGAAATGAAAAACCAAAAGCTTCTGTTTGTGGTGAAGTTATTACGAACAAGCAGCACGCTTTTTATTCTTATGAAGCAAAATATCTTGATGAAAAAGGTGCTGAATTAGAAATTCTGGCTAAGATTTCAAAAGAAACTCAAAAGAATATTCAAGATTTAGCTGTTAGAACTTTTAAGACTTTAGAATGTGAAGGTTTGTCTCGTGTGGATTTCTTTTTAATGCCTGACGGTGAGATTCTAGTTAATGAAATCAACACAATTCCTGGATTCACGAATATCAGTATGTATCCAACACTTTGGAAAAATACCGGAATTTCTTATTCTAAACTGATAGATAAATTAATAAATTTAGCGATAGAAAGATTCAAAAAAGAGCAGAAATTACAAACTTCTATAAAAATAAAAAAATAAAAAGAAGAATTAAATGATTAAAATGCAGAAAAATTTTCAAAAACAAAAATTTCTATCTTCTATAGAAATAGACAAGAAGAATTTAATTCACAATGTGAAGCAAATTAAAAGTTTGTTAAAGAAAGAAGCGAAATTTGCTGCTGTCATTAAATCAAATGCTTACGGACATGGAGACGTAGAAGTTGTAAAAATTTTAAATAATTATGTAGATTATTTTCAGGTTAACAGTATTGAAGAATTAGCAAGAATAAAGAAATATACAAAAAAGCCAATATTAGTTTTGGGTTATGTCGCAAAAAATGATCTAGAGAAAGCAATCAAGCTAGGTTGCATTCTGTCTGTTTTTGATTTGCATCATTTAGGTTTAATAAACAGTGCAGCAAAAAAATTAAATAAAAAGCAGTTAGTGCATGTTGCTGTTGATTCTTGTTTGGGAAGAGAGGGAATTATGCCAAGTGAAGTTGAAGCTTTTGTAAGAAAGATTTTAAAAATGAAGAATATAGTAGTAGACGGAATTTATTCTCATTTTGCAAACATTGAAGATACAGCAAATTTTGCGTATGCGCAAAAACAAATTGATTCTTATGAAAACACTTTAAATGTTTTTAGAAAATATGGATTTGATAAAATCAAAACACATATTTCTGCAACTTCTGGAATTATGGTTTACGAAAAAGACAAAGGCAGAAATAATATTGTGAGAGGGGGAATTGGAATTTACGGAATGTGGCCTTCAGATTATTTGGAAAAAAGATTAAAAAATAGAATTACTTTAAAACCTGTGATGACTTGGAAAACTCACGTTGCTCAAGTAAAAACACTTCCAGCTGGGCATTCTATCGGTTATGGACTGACATATTTTACGCCCAAAGAAACAAAAGTCGCTGTAATTCCGCAAGGATATTTTGATGGTATAGACAGAGGTTTGTCTAACAAAGGTGAAGTTTTGATTAAAGGTAAAAGATGCAGAATTTTAGGTCGCATCGCGATGAATATGTACGTTGTAAATGTTTCGCACGTTAAAGATATAAAAATAGAAGATGAAGTTGTGATTTTAGGTAAACAAGGGAACGAAAAAATAACAGCCGAAGAAATTGCTAACAAGATAGATACTATAAATTACGAAATTACGACTAGAACTAGCGCATATTTGCCTAAAGTTATAAAATAAGCAGATTATTGCATTTTTACTAATTTTGTATTAATATATAAAACATGTCACAAGATAAACTTATAAAACTTGCTTGCGGAACTTGTAAGAGAATTAATTACTGGTCAAGAAAGAACAAGAAAACTGTAACTCAAAAAATTGAGCTTAAGAAGTACTGCAAATGGTGCAAGAAAAACACAAAACACAAGGAAATCAAGAAATAATCTAGTCTTTATTTTTATTTATTTATTGATATAATGGAACTTGCAGTAAATGTTTGCTGCAAGTTCTTTTTATTGGATCTGTTTTTTCGAAGCCAGATCCATTGAGAGACGAGTTAATTTTTATTTTCACGTCTCGTTATTCCGGCTTTCGAGCCGGGATATGGGCGGTTAGTTAAGTGGCATAACTACGGTCTCCAAAACCGTTGTCGGGAGTTCGATTCTCTCACCGCCCGCAAAAACAAGAATAAAATTATGGATAAAAATTCACGCAAAAAATACGTTAGAAGAAAAATCCAAGATATAAAAAGTAGGGCAAAACACGCTGCTGTTTATTCAAAAAAACTTATTTCTCCGGTTTTTGGTTTTGGATTAAAAATGTCTGGTTTAATTTTATTTGGAATTTTATTGATTTTAGGAATTGTTAAGATTTTCTTTTTTGAAATAAAATATCAAGACAAGTTTTATCCGGGTGTCTATGTAGCAAATGAAAAAGTTGGAGGTTTAACATATGATGAGGCCGTAATACGTTTTAAGGAAAAGGTAGAAAATTTTAGAGCTAACGGAGTTAATGTCGAGATTGAAAACTCGCAGGGACTAAAAAAGAAAATAAATGTTCCAACTTTGACTGCTGGTTTGGCTGCGGATAATACGATTGAATATTTTTTAATAAATGGATGGGAAAAGGATTTACAAAAAGCCTATCAGTGGGGACGTGGAAGCAGTGTTTTTCGTGATGTTTGGCAACAAATAATTCTAATATTTACTAATAAAAATTTTGATTTTTCAAATTCTGTTCAAAAAGAAGCTGTTAGTTCTTTGCTTGAAAGTGAATTGAATAGTTTTTTAACAAAAAGCAAATCAGCTGAATTTTCTTTTGTCAAAAATAAACTAGTTATTTCTAAAGAGCAAGTCGGGGAGATTTTAAACAAAGAAGAAATTCTAAATATTTTGGCAAAAAAAGTTTCGCAGTTTGATACAGATATAGTTTATTTTAAAACCCAAGAAGATATTTCTGTTGTTAAAAAAGTTGATTTGGAAAAACACGCAACTTTTGTAGAAAATTTTGGAAATAAAATCAATTTCTCGTTTTTTTATAATGGTTTCAGGTGGTATGTAAAAGGAGCCAAATTTGTTAATTGGCTTACTATTAACAGTAATAGTGAAAATTTAAATAGCGGTGAAAAAGAAATTTATTTAAATAAAAATAAATTAGAAAGTTATTTTTCTGAGAATATTGATAGACTAATAGAAAATCCTCCAAGAAATAGTAGATTTGAAATAAGAAATGGAAAAATATTTGAGCTTGTTTCAAGCAAAAAAGGTAATGCGATAGATATTGAAAAAGTAGCTGAAGAAATAAATAAAATAATTAGTGATTCTAAAAACAATCTAGATCTTCAGAAAAAAACTTTTGATATACATATCGAGACAATTCAAATTGAGCCAAAAATAACCAAAGATTTGTTGTTAAAATATGAAATCAAAGATTTGATAGGTCGCGCTTCTACAAGTTTTGATGGAAGTAGTGCTGACCGCGAACATAATATAAGAACTGGAGTTTCTGCGATAAACGGAATTTTACTCGCGCCTGGTGAGGAGTTTTCTACTGTAAATTCTATTGGTCATGTTTCAGAGAAAGAAGGATATAGAAAAGAAACTGTAATTAAACAGAATAAGACAACGAAAGAATTTGGCGGTGGTTTGTGTCAGGTTGCGACAACTTTGTTTAGATTAGCTTTGAATACTGGTCTGCCCATTACAGAAAGAATCAATCATCGTTTTACTGTGCCTTATTACGATCCGCCAGGTTTAGACGCAACTATTTATGGACCACATCCTGATCTGCGTTTTGTGAATGATACAGGAAATTATGTTTTGTTGCAGGCCAGAGTAGAAGGTAAAAAAATAATTATGGAATTTTACGGTAGAAAAGATGGTAGAATCGCAGAAGTTTCTAAACCAGTTGAATCAAATTGGATACCAGCACCAGCAACAAAATATATACCGACAAATTATCTTTCTGTTGGTCAGGTTAAATGTTCTGAAACACCACATTCAGGTTTAACCACTGATGTTTTGTATACAGTTAAATATCCCGATGGTATAACAAAACAAAGAAATTTTAGAAGTATTTATCAACCATGGCAAAAAGTTTGCTTGATCGGAGTTAGTTATTAGCAAAAGCTAACTGAGTTTTTGTTGTATTATTTTCTTCTGTTTTATCTTCTATTGGTCTTATAACAATAAGTTTTCTTTTCCAGCCGTTCATGAATTGAGAAACAGACACTGTTCTGATTCCGTCTTTTTTTCCTGGATCATTAAAATAAACAAAATTTTCGTCGTAACCAGTTATGACGATTAAGTGCCCAAAAGAAAGCTTCGGATCAAAATTTCTATGAATAGAAGCTATTGCGGGGCCTTCGTCTATAATTTTTTTAAATTCTGACAATGCAGTTGTTCTGTCGTAATCCCAAAAAGCGTGAACTTTTCCGATGAGTCCGTAACGAGATGCCAATTTTGCTAAACCATCATGACTCCAACCAACATTTTTTACATAAGCTCCAGATTTTATTCCATTTTCTAAAACAGCTTGAACATTTGTTGTTTCAGGTTTGTAATAGTTTACAAGCATTGCAACGTCTGCAACCCCGCAACCTTTTTGTTGCCATTTAGTCCAAGAAATATCTCGTATCTGTGAGTAAAGGGGAACATCGTAAGGCATTGTTATTTTTTTCTCTTCAACAATTTCTTGAGTTGGTTTATTAGAATCAGAAAAAAACTGGCCCATCTGAAGGTCTGTTTGAGTAACACTGTTATATAGAATTGTCGTTAAAACTGTAATTGAAAACATATTAAAATAATAGCACAAATTATGTGAAAAGTCAATAAATACAAGCTTTTAATTCCAGATTAAATCCCAGAACTTTTTGAGAGATTTTTTTGTATCTTTTTCTATTTTTTCAAATCTTTTACCCCACTTTGATTCTTTTTCCAAAAATAACCAAATTAGCACAAAAAAACCTATAATTAAGCCAGCCAGAACCGCCCATTTGAATATAGTAAAGCCAAAAATCAATAAAATAGCTAAATAAACAACTATTGGTATTAAATAATCATACAACATCATGGTTACTTATTATTTTAACACAAATTTGCTTTGTTTTGAACAATACTGCTATACTAAAAATATGAGTGTAGAAGAATTTCCACCAATTAAAAAAGATAAAAAACCAGAGGAAGAAAATGCAAAGGTCATGTTACTCCATGCTTTTAATCAATTTATTGAATTTAAAACATTTATCAAACTTATCAGAAAGAGTGAAGAAACTGGTAATAAAAGCGGACTTTCTTATAGTGAAATAAAGAAAATATTAAAAAATACAGAATTTAAAAACTTAGAAGAAATTACAGAGCATGTTTTTTCTTTGGAAGAACTTGAAAAAATAAGACCGGGAATTGGAGAAATATATAAAACATTAGTAAAAGAATTTAAAAGACCAAATTTAAAATTGGAGGAACTGGAATATTATATATCCATGGTAGAAGATTTGATTAAGGATGTACAGAGTTATAAAATTTAATTTTTAAAAACTTTTTGAAAAATATCTTTTTTGTCTGTTTTACCAGGATCAAACCAAATTATTTCTTTATCTCTTTTGAACCAAGCCATTTGGCGTTTTGCAAATTTATTTATTTCAGAGTTTAATTTTTCTAAATATTCTTTTTTGGTTAATTTTTTCTGCAGATATAACGCAGTGTATCTGTATTCAAGACCCAGTTCTTCCATGCGTTTCCAACTTAAGCCATTTTTGTGTAGATTTCTAATTTCTCGCAACATGCCGGCTTTGATTCTATTGTTTAATCTTTTCTCTATGCGCTCTTTCAGAACATCATTCGGCATTGTTAGACCAATTTTTATAAATTCATATTTTTGATCTTTTTTATTCTTAGAATCAGCAAGTTTTGGCACTTTGCCGAGAGCTTTTGCGATTTCAATAGCTCTGATTAATCTGACTTTATTTTTAGCATCAATATTTTTTGCGCGAGATTTGTCTAATTTTTTTAACATTTCAAAAAGTTGGCTAGCAGTTTTTTTATTTAAACTAGCTCTAAGTTTTTCATTCGGTGGAACTTCAGGAAAAGTCACATTATTAATAACAGAATCAATATAAAATCCCGTGCCACCACAGATTATTGGCACTTTGTTTCTTGAAATTATTTCTGTTATTTTCTGATCAGCTAATTCTTTGAATTCCGCAACCGTGAATCTGTTTTTTGCATTTGCCACGTCTAATAGAAAGTGGGGGATTTTCTGCATTTCTTTTTTTGTGATTTTACCCGTGCCCAAATCAAGACCAGTATAAACTTGCCTAGAATCAGCAGAAATCACTTCTCCGCCTATTTTCTGCGCAATAAACACGGCCAAATCGCTCTTTCCAGTAGCTGTTGGACCTAAAATTACGATTATTTTTGGTTTGGGCATAAAATTAGCATAACATAAAATTTGAGGTTATAATAAATAATAATGTTAGAAAAAATTAGAGAACTTGTGAAAAGTGAAGCGGAACAAGATGACTGGAAATATCATATTATTCCAGTTGTTAACTACGCAAAAAAATTAGCAAAGATATTAAAAGTTGACGAGGAGATTGTTGAATTAGCTGCTTTATTGCATGATATTGGAAGATTAAAATTTGGTGGAGAAAATCACGATATTACAGGTATCCCTGAAGCTGAAAAAATTTTAAAAGAACATAATTATCCACAAGATACAATAGATGAAATAAAACATTGCGTTGAATCTCATAGAGGAAGTAAAGACCTTATTCCTAAAACAATTTTAGCAAAGATAATTGCTAATGCAGACGCAATGGCACATTTTGATGTATTACCAATTTTTTTCTATTGGCGTTCCAAGAAGGATAGTTTTGAAGAAGTGCTCAAGTGGACTGATGAAAAAATTGAACGAGATTGGAACAAAAAATCACACTTCCAGAAGCTAAAGAATTAATGAAAGAAAAATATAAAGCAATAAGATTAATTCTTGATTCAAACAAAGAATACTTATAAAAATAAATTTATTTCAAAATCTTAATATCCGCGCCGATAGAATTTAATCTGCTTGCGATTTCTTCATAACCTCTGCTTATCATATATACGTTTCTGAGAATAGAAGTGCCGTTTGTGCCCAACATTGAAATTAAAATTATCATAGACGGTCTCAACGCTGGCGGACAGACAACTTGTGCTGGTTTCAAATTAGTTCCGCCTGTTATATAAACTCTATGTGGATCAGCAAGTGTAATATTTGCGCCAAGTCTATTTAACTCAGTAAAATAAATCGCTCTGTTTTCATAACTCCAATCGTGAATCATCGTTTGACCTTTTGCTTTTATCGCAATCGGCACAAAGAAAGGCAAGTTGTCCATGTTTATGCCGGGATATGGATTCGCATGAATTTTGTCTTCCAACGCAATTAACTTAGACGGAAAAATTTTTAGATCTACTAATTTAGTTTTGTTATTATAAGAAAGATATTTTTTTAATATTTTAAATTTTAAATTCATTCTTTTTAACTTTTCTAATTCTAAAGACAAGAAATCTATCGGCACGCGAGTGATAGTGAGCTCAGAATCTGTAATTATTCCAGCAGAAATGAACATCATAGACTCAATCGGATCTTCACTGTTCCAGTATTCTATATCTTGGTTTATTTCTTTTACACCATGCACTGTAAGTGTAGAAGTACCAATGCCGTCTATTTGCACGCCTAGTTTTTCCAAAAAGAAACAAATTTCTTGCACCATGTAATTCGCACTAGCAAAACTAATTACAGTCTTGCCTGGAATTCTTGCAGCCGCTGTAAGAACATTTTCACAAGCAGTATCACCAGCTTCGTACATGACTATTTCTGCAGGTTTTAATTTTTTTGCTTCTATATTGTAAGAATTATTAGTAGTCTTTATTTTAATACCTAAATCTTCAAATGCATAAGTGTGCGCTGCGATTGTTCTTTTACCAAGATTGCATCCAGATGCATGAGGCAAAGAAAAGTTTTGCAAAAAATGCACAAGTGGCCCAATAGTCATTAAGACTGATCTAGTTTTAATCGCAGATTCTACGTTTATTTTTTCTAATTTAAAAACTTTTGGTGGAATTATTTCTACAGTATTTTGCACTGTCCAATTTACTTTCACGCCGATACTTTCTAAAATTTCTATCACTCTGTTCACTTCTTCTATTCGCGCGATGCCGTGCAGTGTAGTTTTTCCTTTATTGAGTAGGGAAGCACACAAAAGTCCCACAGAGCCGTTTTTTGAAAAATTAGTAGTAATACTGCCAGATAATTTCTTTCCACCAACAACTTGAAAATCCATAGAGTCATTTAGACAAACTAATTTGTGCTCTAAAACTTCACTAATTTTTGTAAGTAAATCAGTAGTAAAGTTTTGTTCGCCTTTTTCCATACGCGCAACCGCGCTCTGTGATGTGCTCAATGCTTTTGCGAATTCTCCCTGAGTCATACCGCGTTGTTCGCGTAATGTTTTGATAAAAGTTCCAATTTGTTTAGATTGTGAATTTTTCATACTTTTTATTATATCATATATGATATATCACAAGCAAGTTAGTGAAAAAATAAAAAACCTAAAATATTAGGTTTTATTCTGTGCCGCGGGAGAGACTTGAACTCTCATGGGGTTGCCCCCGAACGATTTTGAGTCGTTTGCGTCTACCAATTCCGCCACCACGGCATTTGCACTTCAATTCACATATTCTACACAATTCTTTTATAAAAATCAATTTTAAAATAAAATTTTTTGTGATAAAATATCTTCATGTCTAATTTATATTCCAACTCAATATTCTGGATCGACACTGATAAAATAAAGCCAAATCCATATCAACCAAGAAAAGAATTCGATGAAGCAAGACTTCAAGATCTAGCTGAGTCTATAAAGCAATATGGCGTTCTTCAGCCACTTGTCGTTTCTAGGGTAGAAAAAGAAAAAGACGATGGTGGTATGATTACAGAATATGAATTGATAGCCGGCGAAAGAAGATTGCGCGCTGCCACTTTGGCTAGAGTTTCCCAAGTTCCAGCTATTATTAGAGTTGGAGATTCTAGCATGATGAAACTAGAATTGGCTATTATTGAAAACTTACAACGTGAAGATTTGAATGTAGTTGATAGAGCAAGGGCTTTCTTTCAACTAGCTAACGAATTTAAATTTACTCACAGTGAAATTGCAAAGAAAATGGGACGCAGTCGTGAGTATGTTTCTAACACTTTGCGTATTTTGTCTCTTCCAGAAGAAATTTTACAAGCTTTGTCTGAAGGAAAAATAACAGAAGGGCACACGAGACCAATTTTGATGCTTGTGGACCATCCAGAAGAGCAAATAGTTTTGTTTAAAGAAATAGTTTACAAAAAAATTACTGTTCGTGAAGCTGAAAAGTTAGCAAGGAAAATTGCTTATGACAGAGTTCGTAAGAAAGAATTCATGCCAGATCCAGAAATAGTAGAAATCGAAGAAGAATTTCAAGACAAATTGGGCACCAGAGTGCATATAGAAAGAAAAGAAAATGGCGGACAAATTAAAATAGATTTCTTTTCAAACGAAGATTTGAGAACGATTTTGGATTTGATTAGTAAAACAAATTCAGAAAAAAAGCCAACTGAGATGCTAGAGAAATATATTGCCAAAGAAGAAGGAGAAGAAGGGAGCAATAATATTACCAGATCTGAATCTGTAGAAAATTCTAACGAAACGTCGTTACTCGACGATAGAACAAAAGAAGAAAAAAAAGAAGACGAAACTGAACTTTATGACATTTCGAATTTTAGTGTTTAGTTTTTACCGAAATTTTTAAGTCTGTTTAATAAACTATTTTTATCTAAATAACTTTTGATATTCTTTTTTGCTGTGGTTGTTTTTACATAATTAAGCCACTTGCTAGATGGGTGAGAGTCTTTTTTGGTCACAATTTCTACAATGTCTCCATTTTTTAATTTAGTATCAAGAGGAGACATTCTTCCACTAATTTTTGCGCTAGAAATATGATTGCCGATGTCAGAGTGAATCATATAAGCAAAATCTATTGGAGTAGAATCAACTGGTAAATCTACAACGTCACCCTTAGGTGTAAAAATAAAAATTCTATGACTGAAAAAATCTGTTCTTAAATTATCTAAAAACTGCTTAGGATCAACCTCGAAATTCTTTAAGCTTTTTAAACCTTCAAGCCATTCTAGTTTTGATTTATCTAATTTTATGCTGCCTTTTTCTTTGTATGCAAAGTGAGCTGCTATACCATAAGCTGCTTCTGCATGCATTTCTTTTGTTCTAATTTGTATTTCAACTATTCCGCCAGAACCAGTGAAAATAGTAGTATGAATAGATTGATAGCCGTTTGGTTTTGGTACTGCAATGTAGTCTTTTATCCTGCCTGGAAGTGGTCGCCATAAAGAATGAACCAATCCTAAAACTTTATAACAATCTGATATATCTTCTACTACGACACGTAGTGCGATTATATCGTAGATTTTTTCTATGTCCATATTGTATCTCTGTAATTTTTTCCAAAGGCTGTATTTGTTTTTTATTCTATAAGTAAGTTCAGAAACTTTTATATTTTCTTCTTTCAAAACTTTTTCGAGCTCACTTCTAACCTCGTCCATTTCTTTTTGGAAAGATTCTTTTTTCTCTTTTATTATTTCTTCTATTTCTGCGTATTCTTTTGGATAAGCAAAAGGGAAGGCAGCGTCTTCGATTTCTCCTTTTAGTTTTCCCATTCCAAGTCTATTTGCAAGGGCTGCGTATACTTCAATAGATTCTAATGCGATTCTTTTTCTTTTATCTTCACGTATATATTCCAAAGTTCTAAGATTGTGTAATCTGTCTGCAAGTTTAATGATCACGACGCGCAAGTCGTTTGCCATAGCGACGAAAAATTTACGCAAACTTTCAACGTGTCTTTCACGTCCGTGATATTTCAAAGTGCCAAGTTTTGTAACTCCTTTTACTAAAAAAACTATTTCTTCACCGAATTTTTCAGTTAGTTTTTTTTCAGAAATTTTTGTATCTTCCAATACATCATGCAAGAGACCCGCAGCAATTGTCTTTGCGTCCATGCCTATTTTTGCAAGATTTTTTGCTGTTTCAAAAACATGCACGAAATATGGATCTCCGCTAGAACGTTTCTGGTCTTTGTGTGCTTCTTGAGCAAAATCAAAAGCTTCCTGAATTAATTTTTTATCTTTTTCAGAAACTCCGCCAGGTATTAAATCAAAAATTTCTTTTATATCTGACATGTATAAATAACATTATATCACTATTTTAAATTTTTGGTTATCTATTTTTGTTTATCTAATTTATGCGGATTGTGATTTACACAAGATTTATTAGAACATCTTTCTGGAATAGTTTTCGTGCCTTCCATCATTAGGCTTCCGCATAATTCGCAAATTCTTCCAGTTGGTTTTGCTTTGATCGCATTTTTACAGTCAGGGTAATTAGAACAAGAATAGAAAATTCCAAATCTTCCTCTGCGTTCCATCATTTCGCCTTTTTTGCAAACAGGACAGATTACGCCAGTTAATTTTTTCTTTAATTCTTCTTCATCTTGTTTTATAAATTTACATTTTGGATATCTAGAACAAGAAATGAAAGTTCCAAATCTTCCTTCGCGAACTACTAACTTTCCGCCACCATTTTTGCCAGTTTTGTCTCCACATTCTGGACATTTTTCCCCAGTTTCTTTGGGACCAGCCATTTCTGTGCCATTTAGTTTCAAAGCTCCAGTACAGTCTGGGTAATTAGAACAAGAATAAAACTTTCCAGTTCTGGCTAGTTTAATTATCATTTTACTACCACATTTTGGGCATTTTATGTTATTAGGCGCTTCGCCAAGATTAGTCGCTTTCTTTAATTTATCTTTTTCTTTTACTTCTTTCAAAAACGGCCCGTAAAAATCTTTTAGAGTTTTGGTATAATCTCTTTCGCCGTTTGCTATTTCGTCTAATTCATTTTCCATCTCAGCTGTAAAAGTATCTGAAATATATTTAGCAAAATTATTTTCAAGAAAATCAGAAACAACTTCACCTGTATCAGTAGGGAATAAAGTTCTGCCTTCTTTTTGCACATATTCTCTATCTTCAAGAGTTTTCATAATAGAAGCATAAGTAGATGGTCTGCCAATTCCTCGCGCTTCTAATTCTTTTACAAGACCAGCTTCGGTGTATCTGTTTGGCGGTTCTGTAAACTTTTCTTCGTTTATCAAATCTAATAATTCTAATTTCTCACCAATCTGCATTTTTGGTAATTCAACATCTTCACCTCGTGCAGCTTGATCAACAGAAAGCCAACCATCAAATAAAATTCTTGAACCAATAGCAGAAAAATCTGGGATTATATCTTTTTCAGTATTTGCTATAACTTTTGTTTTCAATAATTTGGCATCAGACATTTGCGAAGCGACAGTTCTTTCCCAAATCAGTCTATATAATTTTTGTTGATCAATAGATCCGGCATGCTCTACATTAATATGTGTTGGTCTAATAGCTTCGTGCGCCTCTTGTGCATTTTTTGATTTGGTTTTAAAAATTCTAGCTTCAGAATATTTTGTGCCGAAGTTTTTATCAATATAAGAAAGTATCTGTGCCTGCGCTTGTTTAGACAAATTAGTGCTGTCAGTTCTCATATATGTAATATGCCCAGCTTCGTAAAGTTTTTGCGCTAGTTGCATGGTTCTAGAAGGCGAATAACCCAAACGCGAGCTGGCAGTTTGCTGAAGTGTAGAAGTTGTAAACGGTGCACGAGGTGAACGCTTTTGTTCAGATTCTTTTATATCTTTTACTAACCAATTTCCTGATTTAGCTTCAGAAACTATTTTTTCCATTTCTTTCTCATCTCGTGGCTCTTCTGCACAGTCTAGTTTTATTTTAGATTTATTTTGAGTTTCAAAAAGTCCAGAAATTCTCCAAAACTTTTCTGGTACAAAAGCGCGAATTTCTCTTTCGCGTTCCATTATTATTCTAAGAGCCGGAGATTGCACTCGTCCCGCAGAAAGTCCATATCTAACTTTTTTCCAAATTAAACCAGACAAATCATAACCAACAAGTCTGTCTAGAACTCTTCTCGCTTCCTGTGCTTTTACTAATTTTTGATCTATATCTCTTGGATTTTTGATAGCTTCTGAAACTGCATCTTTTGTAATTTCATGAAAAGCCACTCTTTTGATCGGCGCTTTAATTTTTTTATCTTCATCTATTAGTTCTTTCAAGTGCCAAGAAATAGCCTCTCCTTCACGATCAGGGTCTGTCGCAAGTAAAATTTCGTCAGATTTTTTTGATAAATCTTTTAATTCTTTTACAACTTTTTCTTTGCCTTTTGAAATTTCGTAATGCGGAATAAAACCAGCTTCAATATCGATGGCTTTTTTGTTTGATTTTGGTAAATCACGAATATGACCGACAGAAGCGCGGACTGTGTATTTACCGTCTAAATATTTCTCAATAGTCTTCGCTTTTGAAGGTGACTCAACGATTAATAATTTCATTATTGCCTAAGTATTACACGAAAAGCTATTTTTTTGCAAATTCTCACATGTTTTTATATGTGTAAATACCCCCTTTACAAAATAAATAAATCTGATATAATCAAAGCAAACTTGTAAATTCACATAATAGTTCAAAAAATAATAACCTAAAAACCAAATCTTATGAAAAAATCTGTTTGGACAACATTCGTGTTGTTTATTTTTGCATCTTTAATGGCTTTTTTGTCGTCATGTAAAACGGGTCAATTACAACAACCAATAATACTGACTCAATTTAGTCAGAAATTAATTGATGATTACGCACTTACTAACGATCAGATTTTGTCACTTCAATTCTTTAATGGGCCAGATACAATTCCCATAACCCTTAAAAGACGGTGGTATGACGAAACTAAATCAATCATTGATGGACAGTTGATTTATTCAAAAACTGAACATCGTGACTCAATCATTATTCAACCTTTTACTAAAGGTCGGGGGTTAGAATATGATTCAATCGTGCACTTATTAAAGATTAGTTTCGGTGCCGATAGTGCATACGTTGTTTTTGGTCCTGCGGATAATAAAGAAGGGAATTTTATTTTATACTCCCTTAAAGGAACAAATCCACCGAAAACTAATTATGGTTCCATCAGGTATACCATTACATCAGGTGCTTATGGAGCAAGTAAACTTTTTATAGTTTTCAACAACGAGAAAAAACCGGATTTCAAAGGACGTGTTGAACCTGGTGCTAATCAACAAAATTACAACCAGCCAGTTGATGACCAAAGAACAACTAACAAACCATCTGTTCCTGTCGATACAAATTCAGTTAAACAACCTGGTCCGAATGATTATTAGCCGTAGCCGTTGGGTTATTAAAACCGAAAAGCCCCAAGCTTTCTGTAAGGATAGTTTGGGCTTTTTTATTTAAATTTAGCTAGTTCTAATTTCTCCGTATTCTTCTTTTATCAAACCTTTTATTTCCATAACAGAAAGCAAAGAATTTGCAGTTTGAATTGGCATTTTCATTGCACGAGTTAAGTCATCGCGAGACATCGGTTCGCGCAAAAGTTTCAAAACTATTTTTTCTTCTAGTGAAGATTCTTCAAAAAGTTTTTTCTGTTTATCTTCTTCTGGATTTTTAATTTCAAATCCAAGATTTTCTAAAACATCTTCTGAACTTGTTATTGGTATCGCACCCAATTTTAATAAACTGTTTGTGCCTTTTGAATTTTGAGAAAAAATTGAACCTGGTATAGTCATTACATCTCTATTATAATCAGTTGCAAGTCTCGCTGTAATTAAAGTTCCAGATTTTTCTTCGGCTTCTATTATTAGAACAGCTTTTGATATTCCAGCCATCAATCTGTTTCTTTGCGGAAAAGACCAAAGCGTTGCTTTAAAATCTGGTTCAAATTCTGAAATAAAACAACCGTAATTTTCTAAAATTTCATCCATTAATTTTAAATTAGTTTTTGGGTAAATTGCATTTTTTGAAAGTCCTGAACCTGGAAACACTAAAGTCTTAAGTCCAACCTGAAGCGCTTTTTTATGAGCAATACTATCAATTCCCATAGCAAAACCAGAAACGATTACTATGGGATAACCTTTTAACCCAGCTATTATTTTTTCGCAGGCTTCTTTACCATAAGAAGTGAACTTTCTAGAACCAACTATGCACAAATATGTGTAATCTTCTGGAGGTAATTCGCCTAAAATCCAGAGATCTTTTGGTGGCTGAGGAATTTCAAAAAATACTTTTGGGAACTTTTCTTTTGAAAGTTTTTGAATTTGCATTTTGAAATTATAGCAGATTTTGTGTATAATAAAAAAATGTTAGATATAAAATTCATTAGAGAGAATAAAGAAATAGTTCAGGCTGGAGCAAAGAAAAAGAATGTCGATATAGATATAGAAAAATTAGTTGCTCTAGATGACCAAAGATTAAAAGAATTGAAAGAAGTCGAAGATATTCGTGGTGAAATTAATCGTGTCTCTAATGACATTGCGCGTGATCAAGATCCTGCTCTTAAAATACAGCTTATTGAAGAAATGCGTGCAGTGAAAGAAGATTTAAAACAGAAAGAAGAGAAGCTAAAAGTTACTCTAGACGATTGGCAAAAAATGATGTTGCAAGTTCCAAACGTTCCAGATATTTCTGTGCCAGCCGGTAATACAGATGAAGAAAATCAGGAAATAAAAAGTTGGGGAGAAAAAACAGCTTTTACTTTTGATCCAAAAGATCACACAGAAATAATGACTACTTTAAAAATGTGTGATTTTGAAAGAGGCACAAAAGTGCATGGTTTCAGAGGATATTATCTAACCGGCGACGGCGCAAGATTATCTTTTGCGATTTGGAATTATGCATTAGATTTTTTTAGTGCAAGAGGTTTTAATCCTGTTATTCCGCCAGTGATAGTTAGAAAACAAAATTTATATGGCACAGCACATTTACCAGGAGACGTTGAAGATTTTTATGTTACTCAGGACGGTGACGCCCTTGCTGGTACCGCAGAAGTGCCGGTTATGGGAATGCACGCCGGAGAAGTTTTAGATAAAAATTCTTTCCCGATAAAATATCTAGGATTTTCGCCGTGTTTTAGAAGAGAAGCTGGAAGTCACGGAAAAGACGTTAAAGGTCTGATTAGAGTTCACGAATTTTATAAATTTGAGCAAGTAGTTTTGTGTGAAGCTAGTCATGAAACTTCTGTAAAATTACATGAAGAAATAAATAGAAATACAGAAGAATTTATTGAATCTTTAAAAATACCCTACAGAACTGTTATAAACTGTGGTGGAGATTTAGGTTTAGGACAAGTAAAGAAATACGACATAGAACTTTGGGTGCCAAAAGAAGAAAAATATAGAGAGATTAGCTCAGCTTCTTATTTCCATGATTTTCAGTGCAGGAGATTTAGTATTAGATACAAAGATGAAGCTGGCAAAATGCACTATGCGCATTCTTTGAATTCTACTGCAATACCAACTCCGAGAATTCTTGTTTCACTCATAGAAAATTATCAACAAGCAGATGGCTCAGTAAAAATTCCAGAGGTTTTGCAGAAATATATGGGTGGCAAAGAATTTATAAAATAGGAATAATTTAATTAGATAAATTAGAATGAAAAAAAAGAGCATTCTAGAAACTCCGCGGTTAAAAGAGCTTAAAAAAAAGAAACGAAAGAAAATTTATAAAAAAATTGTAATTTTTGCTGTATTTTTTTTAGTTTTTTTAACTGGTTTAGTTTTTTTGTCACATTGGAAAGAAATTAAAATTCAAGATATTCAAGTAGAAGGGAACAAAATAGTTGAATCGAAAGATGTAAAAAATGTAGCTGATAGTTATATTCAAGGGAAATATCTTGGTCTCTTCCCAAAAAATAATTCTTTTATTTATCCTGAAAAGAAAATTAAAAAAGATTTAGAAGAAAAGTACAGAAGATTGAAAAATGTAAACGTAGAAGTTGATGCTAATGATTTGAAAACCCTTTGGATTTCCGTTTCAGAATATGATGGGGAATATATGTGGTGTGGAGAGCAGATAATAAGTGACAGTATTGATCAACAATGTTACTTTTTAGATTCTAACGGTTATATTTTTGACAAAGCACCATATTTTTCCGGAGATGTTTACTTTAAATTTTATGGAAACTCTGATTTTGATTTACTAAACCCAATCGGCTCATATTTTTTGCCAGATTATTTCAGTAAATTAGTTTCTTTTAAAGATGCCGTTGAAAAAATGAACTTAAAACCGGTGGTTTTTAATTTAGAAGACAAAGAAGCAAATGAAGGTGGACTTTATTTATTTAACTCAAGCCAGGTTCCAAACGCACCAAAAATCTTATTTAAACTAGATTCAGATTATGAAAAAATCGAAGAAAACTTACA
Organism: Minisyncoccota bacterium; assembly: GCA_035403785.1. Classification (GTDB taxonomy): domain Bacteria; phylum Patescibacteriota; class Minisyncoccia; order Phycocordibacterales; family UBA9973; genus UBA9973. The sequence goes on from DAONFW010000006.1 coordinate 17,894, forward strand.
GTCAGCCATCACAACAGAGCCACTGCAAACTAGTTTAAAAAATAGTCTAAGTAATTTAAATTATATAGATTTAAGATTTGGAAATAAAATATATTATAAATTCAAGCAGAATCAAAATAAAAATGATAGAGAAACAGAACTTGTGGCAGAAAATTAAAAAACCGTTCTTTTGTCTTGCACCGATGTCTGATGTGACAGATATTGCTTTTCGTGAAATGTTGGCGCGATACGGCAAAGATAGAGAAAACAAAGATTCTGTAATTTTTTGGACAGAATTCGTGGCAGCAGATGGTTTATGTAATAAATTTGCTAGAAAAAAATTAGCGCACATTTTAGAATTTTCTGAAAAAGAAAGACCAATAATAGCGCAGGTTTTTGGCGCAAATCCAGAAAATATGAAAAAAGCTTGTCAGTATATAGCGAGTTTAGACTTTGATGGTATTGATATTAATATGGGATGTCCAGACAAATCTGTGATTAGCCAGGGAGCTGGATCTGCTTTAATCAAAAATTCAAAATTATCAAAAGAAATAATTCAAGCTGCACGAGATGGCATAAAAGCAACAGGCAAGAATATTCCAGTTTCTGTAAAAACACGAATTGGTTTTAACAAAAAAGAAGAATTAGAAAATTGGATTTCTGAAATATTAAAAACAGAAATCAGCGCGCTAACAGTGCATTTGCGTACAACAAAAGAAATGTCAAAAGTCCCAGCTCATTGGGAATTAATGGAAAAAGTAATAAAATTAAGAAACAAAATTTCCCCGGAAACTTTAATAATCGGAAACGGTGATGTGCAGAATATTAAAGAAGCAAGAGAAAAAATAAATAAATATAAATGCGACGGTATTATGATCGGTCGTGGAGTTTTTGGTAATCCATGGTTTTTTTCTTCAAATCAAAATCAAGAAATTAGTTTAGAAGAAAAATTAAAAGTTATGCTAGAGCATACAGAGATTTTTGATAAAAAATTATTGCAGCCTAAACATAAAAATTTTGATGTTATGAAAAAACACTTTAAAGCATACGTGAACGGTTTTGATGGCGCAAAAGAACTCAGAATAAAACTTATGGATACAAAAGATAGTAAAGAAGTAAAAAAAATAGTAAATAGCTTTTTAAAACAAATTTGATAGAATAAACACATGCATGATTTAGCTTTATATCGTAAATACAGACCAAGTAGATTTGAAGAAATTTTGGGTCAGGAACATATTGTTAAAGTTTTAGAAAGTTCAATTAAAAACAACAAAGTTTCGCACGCTTATCTTTTTGTTGGTTCTAGGGGAACAGGTAAAACCTCTATCGCTAGAATTTTTGCACAAGAGATTGGTATTTCTAATAATGATATATACGAGATAGACGCTGCCTCAAATAGAGGAATAGAAGATATTAGAACTTTGCGTGATGGAGTTCGTGCTTTGCCTTTTGATTCAAAATACAAAATTTACATAATAGACGAAGTGCATATGCTTTCAAAAGATGCTTGGGGCGCACTGTTAAAAACACTAGAAGAGCCACCTAAACATGTAATTTTTGTATTAGCAACTACAGAATTTCATAAAGTCCCAGAAACTATCATTTCACGTTGTCAGGTATTTCAGTTTAAAAAACCGACAGATTTAATTTTAAAAAATCTAGTTTTAGACATTGCAGAAAAAGAAGGTTTTGAAATAGATAGCAGCTCTGCTGAATTAATCGCTTTGCTTGGTGACGGAGCCTTTCGAGATACATTAGGAGTTTTGCAAAAAGTTTTAAATTTTTCAAAAAGCAAGAAAGTAAAAAGAGAAGAAATAGAAAAAATAACTGGCGCACCAAAGAATGTTTTAATAAATGACTTTATTTCATCAATAGTAGAAAAGAAATTAGACGACGGAATTTCTATTATACACAAAGCTTCTGTTGAAAATTTAGATATGAAATTATTTTTGAAATTAATTATCCAGAAATTTAGAATGGCAATAATTTTGAAATACGCGCCAAAACTTGAAGTTCAAATGGCAGGGGATTTATCTGAAAGCGATTTAACTTTTTTAAAAAAGATTATAAAAGAAGACAAAGAAAGTATGCTTCGCTCTCCAGCGCTTACAATTTTACTTGAAGCTTATCAAAACATAGAAAGATCTTTTATTGTAGAACTGCCACTCGAGTTAGCTTTGATAAAAATAATTTCTAAATAAAAATGCCCGCATTTTTACAAATAATACGGGCATTTAGTTAAGGCACAAGTTTTCCAGCAAATTTTTTGCTGAAGTTTTAATTAAGGAGCATTCTTTAATTTCTTTTCTAGAGAACTTAATTTGAAAATAATTTCCAGAAGTATCTTCTGAAAAGAAAAGTTTTTTGGGAACATTTATTACTACATATTCCGAGTCTTCCTTAAAAAAAGCACCAGTGATTATTGGAAGATTTTTCCACTCATCTTTGGAATTATATAATTCGTCGGGAAATTGAGGAAAGAAAATATTAATTCCTCCTGCTGAGTTTTTCTTCCAATAAAAATTGGGAACATCGAGTCTTACTCGTGTTCCAACGGCAAGCATCAATGTTTTCATTTTTTAAAATTTATTGGTGGTCCAAAAAGACTTAAACCTTCTTAGATCACCAATAAAAATCTTTATTAAAGAACCCTATGTTCTTAGACTAGCATACTAATTTGACTTTGTCAAATTGGGTTTTCAACAGTTTTTGACTAAACCTTTAGTTTTCAATGAAAAAATAAGTTATTATATATACAATATGAAAAATATGAAGAGAATCTCTTTTTATATATCAGCTATTGTCATTTTGGGTGCGGTTCTTGTTTCTGTTTGGGTTTATCAAAAATATTTTAAAAAAGACAATGTCGGCTTTTTGTATTTCAATGTTGAAAAGGGTGATATTCAAGAATTAGTAAAAGCTCGGGGTGAAATAGTATCAGAAAAAAATTTTGATTTAAGTTTTCCTTTTTCTGGAAAAGTTAGCAATATTTTTGTAAAAGAAGGACAGACAATAAGTCAAAATGATTCTTTAATAGAATTGGAAACAACGGATTTTCGATTAGAACTTCAAAAACTTCAAGGACAACTAAAACAAGCAGAAGCAGAATTATTAATTAAAAAAGCAGAAGCGGGAAATACTGAGAATATTCTTAATACAGTTACTCAACAACAAGAAGCTTTAGTTACAAGTGCATACAGTAAATTGCTTTCAGAAGGACTGGAAGCTGAGCCAGAAGAAGAAAATTATGAAGTTACAAACCCAGTGATTACAGGAAATTACAAAGGAATACCAGGGACTTATAGATTTAGAGTAGACAAAAAATATACTTCAAGTACAGAAATTTTCTTGTATGTTTTCGGAATAGAAAAAATAGATCCAATTGAAATTAAAAAAACTGGGCCAACAGCTTTGGGTACAAAAGGACTTTATGTGTCTTTTTCAGATGATTTAGAATCTTATGTAGATAAGAGTTGGACTGTAACTATTCCGAATACTGAAAGTAGTGTTTATTCTGTTAATTACAATGCATACCAACAAGCTTTAGCTGAAAAAGTTCGAGCTATTGAAGAAGCTAAATCAAATTTGGCAAATCAAACAACGGGAATTTCTATTGCTGACGCAAAAATCCTTCAAGCTGAGTCAGAAATCAGAAATTACAAATCGCAAATCGCGCTTATCGAAGAAAAAATAAAAAAATCTACTCTGTATGCTCCTATTGATGCAAAAGTTACAAAAATATTTTTAGAAAAAGGGGAACAAGCTACACAAGATCAAATAGTGATTGCATTGGGCACTTCCGGTTTTAAAATTCAGACTGATATCTCAGAATTAGAGATAGTGAAAATTAAAGAAACGGCAGGAAATTCAGTTATTGCAAAATTGGATGCTTTTCCAGACACTGAAATTAAAGGAAAAGTTTTTTCTATTGAACCAAAAGAAATAATAAAAGAAGGTGATAAATATTATCGAGTAAATATAAACATAGAGCCGAATTCTTTAGAAATTCGTTCTGGTATGAGCGCGGATCTTTCAATTTTTGTTTCTGCCAAACAGAGTGTTCTTAAAATTCCAGAACTTGCGATTAATAAAAAAGAGGGCAAAAGTTTTGTAAATATACTTGAAGGAAAAGAGCAGAAAGAAGTAGAAATAAAAACAGGGATTTCCGATGGTGAGTTTATAGAAGTTGCTGAAGGATTAACCGAAGGACAGACAGTTGTTGTTTCTGCTGACTAATTTTTATTTATGGAAAAAGAAAATAAAAAACAAAAAATTGATCCAATCTGTGGAATGGATGTTACAGATTTTTCTGATAGTCCAGAGGCAATTCATAACAATAAAAAATTTTATTTTTGTAGCAATTTTTGTCACGATAGATTTAAAAGGAATCCAGAAAAATTTTCAAAAGAACCTCTTGTAAAAATTTCCAATGTTTGGAAAATTTTTAGTCCTGATCACACAAAAACTGAAGTTTTAAAAGGATTAAATCTTCATATTTGGGAAGGGGATTTTGTTGTTGTTATCGGGCCATCTGGTTCTGGAAAAAGCACTACTTTGAATATTGTAGGCTTGCTCGATAAACCAACTTCTGGACATATTTATTTAAAAGGTAAAAATATTTCTACACTTGATGATAACGAAAGAGCAAAAATGCGCTCTAAAACTTTCGGTTTTGTTTTTCAACAATATAATTTAATTCCTTGGTTGACTGCTTACGAAAATGCAACTTTACCGCTTATTTTTTCAACAAAAAAAGCTAGCAAAAAGAAAAATTTAGAGCATCTTTTCGATGAAATAGGGCTAAAAGAAAGGTTGGATCATTTTCCATCAGAGCTTTCTGGAGGAGAACAGCAACGAACGGCTTTGCTTAGAGCTTTAGCAAATGATCCAGATATTCTTTTAGGAGATGAACCGACAGGAAACTTAGACTCAGTAACAGGAAAAAAAATTCTTGATCTTTTAATTGATTTACACAAAGTTCACAAAAAAACTCTTTTGATAGTAACGCATGATATGGATATTGCTGAATTAGCTGATCAAGTAATAACTTTTAAAGATGGTCGTATAATTCGAAACCATGAGACTCATAAAAAAGCTTATGTAAAATAGTAATAATAAAATGCTGAAAAATTTTTTATTTTTAAATTTAAAAAGTATTAGATATCGTCCAGTGAGAAGTTGGCTGACTATTATTGGTATTGTTATTGGAATAATGCTTGTGGTAGTGATTTTAGCTTTGGGAAATGGTATTCAAAATACAGTCAAAAGCACTTTACAGATGTTCGGATCTAATTTAATTGTAGTTATGCCAGGAAAAGAAACAAATCCGTTAACGAGTTTTTTTGGCGGAGAAAGATTTAGAGAAAAAGATTTAGTCGCCCTAGAAAAAATTCCAGGAGTAAAATTTGTTGCGTTAGAAGATATTGCAACCATGAACATAGAATTTGACGGAGAAAAAAAATCTACTTTAATTCATTCTGTTCAGTGGACATGGATGAGAGAACTCCTCGAAGAATCTGAGGGTATAAAACTAGAACAGGGATATTGGCCTCAAGACTTGAACGCTAGTGAAGTAATTTTGGGAAACAAAATAGCAAGTAGTCTTTTTAAAAATCCAGTGAAAGTTGGCGAAGATATCATAATAAAAGGCAAAAGAATGAAAGTTGCTGGTATTCTTTCTCCAATTGGAGAGCAGATGTCTGATAATATTATTTTTATGCCACAGTCTATTTTTCAGAGTTTAACCGGGAAAAGATCTGTTGCTATGTCGGCTGACGTAAAAGTTTTACCAGGCGCAGATATTAATCTAATAGCAAAACAGGTAAAATTTGAACTTTCCAAACAAGATGTAGTTAGAGATTTTTCTGTGCTTACTCCTGAAAAAACAGAAAGAATTGCCGGCAATGTTCTCTCGATTATTGAATTAGTTTTAGTTTTTATTGCTTTGATTTCTCTAATAGTCGGCGCTGTTGGAATCATGAACACAATGTATACTTCTGTTTTGGAAAGAACTAAACAAATTGGAATAATGAAAGCGATCGGCGCTACAAATGACGATGTTTTGTCTTTGTTCTTATTAGAATCTGGAATAATAGGTTTAGTGGGTGGAATTCTCGGAATTATCTTAGGAATTGGCGTTGCTTATCTAATAGGTTTATACGGTAATAGTGCGGGAATTAAAGGATTATTTTCTTTTGCTTCTTTAGATTATTTTGGTCTTTTTGTAATTCTATTTCTTACTTTTGTGATTGGAGTTGTTTCTGGTCTCATGCCAGCAAAAAGAGCATCCAAAATGGAGCCAGCTGACGCTTTGAGATATGAATAAATTTTAAATTTATTTTTTCACATCACTTAACAATATTGGTTCTGTTTCTGTTGGTAGAACTTTAAATAGCAAATGTCCAATTGTTTGTCCTAATTCTGTTTTTATATTTACTCGCCACTTTCCGTAATTCAAATTTGTTCGCATAGAATAAGTACGGAACCCACCGTCACGTCCGCCTATCACTGGCAACCTAACTGTCACATCTGTTATCCATTTTTTCTCTGTTTCAGAATAATATTGCCATTCATGAAGAATAGTAAGATTCAAATCTTTAGGTGAAAAAATTGCGCTGTAAACATAAACTGGCGCGTTTGGTGTCTTTCTGTATTCTCTATATAGCTTAAAATAACTTTTCCAATCTTGATCTTCGTAAGTAACATCATAATTTCCTGAGCTATTTTTATGAATAGAATGATAAACATCTGCGTCTTTGAGGGATAGTGGAATCGGGGGAATCAAGTTAGTAAAATACAAAAAATTAATTACAAGAAACATTCCTGAAACCAAAAGAAAAGTCATTCGTTTACTCTTTTTTAACTTACTTCTGTCTTTTTTAAAATAAAACAGAATCAAAACAAAGAAAAAAATAAAAATTAAACTTAATAATCCAGACAAAAGAAAAATTTTAGTCCCAATTTTATGTAAAACTACGGGCACTAAAAAAATAGCAAAAGAATAAACCGAAAGGAAAAATAAACTTATTTGAAAACTTAATCTAATATACTGGCGTTTGAGAGATTCGTTTGCAATAAAAGCTAAAGCCAAAAGAAGTACAAAGGGCCAAGTAACGAAAATATCAGCGCTTCTAAAATAAAAAACTAAATATGTAGAAAGAAGACCTCCGAAAAAGAATTGTAAAATGTTTACATACCAAAAATGAGCTTTGCTTGGATCTTTCGCGTCGTTAGGCTTTACTTCTTTTACGTGAATAAGAATTATAAACAGACCAACTATCAGTATATGTCCGAAAATCCAAAGGTTTTCCCAAAAGGTGTCCACTCGTTTTAAAGTAATCGCATCAAAAACGAACCCGCCAATCAAAGATAGAGATGAAACCGGTCTTTCAAAACGCTTATACCAATTTTGAGCTTTTTTTATTAACTTCATTTTTATTATATAAATTATAGTTGTTATTCAAATTATAGCAAAAAAATTCCTTTTTTCTTAAAATGTACTATATTATATAAACATGGAAAAAAGTATTTTCAAGCTTAAGAGCGAATATAAACCAGCCGGGGATCAACCCAAGGCTATTTCTGAGTTAGTAAAGGGCCTGAAGAAAAATATGCACAAACAGACATTACTCGGCGCTACTGGAACTGGAAAAACTTTTACTATGGCAAATGTCATTAAACAGCACAATAAGCCAACTTTAGTAATCGCACATAACAAGACTCTAGCCGCACAACTCGCTCAAGAATTCAAAGAATTTTTTCCGGAAGCGGCCGTGCATTATTTTGTTTCTTATTATGATTACTATCAGCCGGAAGCTTATTTGCCAGTTACTGATACTTATATAGAAAAAGACGCGCAAATAAACAAAGAAATAGACAGATTGCGTCATGCCTCTACTCAATCTCTGCTTACCAGAAAAGACGTAATAATAGTAGCATCAGTTTCGTGTATTTATGGTTTGGGTTCACCAGAAGAATATGAAAAAGTTAATTTGACTTTGCAAGTTGGAGAAAAAAACGACCGCACAAGTTTAATGCGCAAATTGATTAATATTCATTTTGAAAGAACTAATGCTGATATTAATCCTGGTCAGTTTAGATCTATTGGTCAAAAAGTTGAAATCATGCCAATTTCCGAAACTTTTGTTTATCAAATAGAATTTGCGAATAATAAAATTTCTAGCATTTCAAAAGTTGATCCTGTTTCTTCAAAAGTTTTATCTAAAGAAAAAAATATTTTTCTATTTCCAGCTAAACATTTTATTACTGATGATTTAAAAGTAGAAAAAGCAGTAAAAACTATTCAGAGCGAACTGACTGCGCAACTTAAAAAATTTGAAAAAGAAGGTAAGTTACTAGAAGCGGAAAGATTAAAAAGACGCACAAATTATGATTTGGCTATGATTCGAGAAATCGGCTATTGTAACGGCATAGAAAACTACTCACGACATTTTTCTGGTAAAAAGGCAGGTGAGCCACCGGAGACTTTGCTTTCATATTTTCCAAAAGACTTTTTGACTATTATTGATGAATCACATGTTACTTTGCCACAGATTGCCGGAATGTACGCTGGTGACGCTTCTAGAAAGAACACTCTGATCGAATACGGTTTTCGTTTACCTAGTGCAAAAGACAACAGACCGCTTAAGATTTCAGAATTTGAGGAAAAAGTTAAGCAAGTTATCTACACATCTGCCACACCTGGTGAGCAAGAGAAGAAAGAAAGTGCACAGATAGTTGAACAAATTATTAGACCAACTGGATTAATAGATCCAGAAATTTTGGTACGCCCAGTTGCTGCAAAGAAAGAATTCCCAGGCCAAGTTCAAGATTTTATTTCAGAATCTGAGAAAACTATAAAAAAGGGTTTCCGTGTTTTGGCTACAACTTTGACCAAAAAGATGGCAGAAGATCTAGCACAGTATTTGAAAGACAAAAATATAAAAGCAGAATATTTGCATAGTGAAATTAAAACAATAGAACGCATTCAGATAATTACTAAATTTAGAAAAGGTGAAATAGATATTCTTGTTGGCGTGAACTTACTTCGTGAAGGATTAGATTTGCCGGAAGTTGCGCTTATTGGAATTTTAGATGCTGACAAAGAAGGATTTTTGCGATCTGAGACAGCTTTGATACAGACTATCGGCCGTGCAGCTAGAAATGTAGAAGGAAAAGTAATTCTTTATGCTGATGTACTAACCGGCTCGCTCAAGAATGCTATTAATGAAACAAATAGACGTAGAGCTATTCAGATTGCTTATAACAAAAAGCATAAAATTACACCAAAAACTATTATCAAAAAAATCAAAGACATCACAGAAGAGTTAGAAAACAAGCATGAAAAAGCGGTAAAATCTGAGCTTGATCTTGATATAGAATTATTTAAAAAGACTTTCACGAAAAGTAAAAGTAATAAAAATAAAACAGAAAGCGCATCTATAAAAAATCTAATGCTTTCTGACGAAGAAAGAAATAAATTAGTTTTTGAAAAAATAATTAAAATGAAAGAAAAAGAAATGAATAGGGCAGTGAAAGAACTTGATTTTGAAACTGCAGCTATTTTGAGAGATGAAATTTTTGAACTGAAAGAAAAGTTGGAAAATAAAAAGAATAACTAGAAAAAATAAGTAGTATTAAAAATGCTTTGCCAAAATTTGACAGGTGTGTTATAATGCTAATAACTTAATATCGATATACACCCCAATAGAGGAAGACGGGGTGTTATTGTGTTATGAAAAAGATATGAATAAATTAGACAAAAATACAGAAAAATTGGTTGTTAAGGGCGCAAAAACCCACAATCTAAAGAATATCAGTGTAGAAATGCCACGAAATAAGATGGTGATAATTACTGGTACATCTGGTAGTGGAAAAAGTTCGTTGGCTTTCGATACAATTTTTGCCGAAGGACAAAGAAGATACGTAGAAAGTCTTTCCGCTTACGCAAGACAGTTTTTGAACCAAATGCCAAAACCAGAAGTTGATGAAATTTCTGGTCTTTCGCCAGCTATTTCTATTGATCAAAAATCTAGATCGAACAATCCACGTTCTACGGTAGCTACTATCACAGAAATTTATGATTATCTGCGTGTTTTATATGCGCGTATAGGTAAGCCGCACTGTCCGACTTGTGGACACGAAATAAAAAAACTTTCTAATGATGAAATTTTAAATTTTATATTTGATAAGATAAAAAAATTCGAAAAAGAAAATAAAAAACAAAAAGTCATGGGGGTAGAATGGGACAATACGCAGATTGCTGTTTATTCTCCGGTAGTTCGTGGAAGAAAAGGAGAATATTATCAAATGCTTTATGATTTGCTTGGAAAAGGTTTTCAAAAAATAAGATTAGACGGCGCAATAAAAAATTTACGCGACAGAATAGATCTTTCGAAAAACAAAAAGCATAATATTGATGTTTTGATAGATAGTTTTGCGGTGCATGAATTCAAAGATAATCCTGATGATGCAAAAATGCGATTGTCTGAAGCGGTAGAACTGGCAGTTGCTGAATCTGATGGACTGGTTGTCATTGCTTTCGGAGAAGACACAAAAGAAGAATTTTTGATGTCTACAAAATTTTCTTGTCCTCGTGATGGATTTTCGTTTCCAGAAATAGAGCCAAGATTGTTTTCTTTCAACTCTCCGTACGGCGCTTGCCCAGAATGTAACGGTCTAGGCACAGAATATTTTGGTGGTTTAGATTTGTGTAAAACTTGCAACGGTGCACGTTTGAGACCAGAAGCACTGAATGTATTTTTGGGTAAAAAAACAAATATATTAGAATTAACAAAATTATCTATCGAAAAAGTAGCGGACTTTTTTATTGAATTAGAATTAACAGAACAAGAAAAAGAAATCTCAAGAGTCGTAATAAAAGAAATTGAAGCAAGAATACAGTTTTTACTAAATGTCGGTTTGAATTATTTATCTTTAAACAGAAAAGCAAACACTTTGTCTGGCGGTGAAGCGCAAAGAATCAGACTTGCATCTCAGCTTGGTTCAAGATTGGTGGGCGCTTTATATGTACTAGATGAGCCGACTATTGGTTTGCATCAGAGAGATAACGAAAAGTTAATTAAAACCTTGCAAAATCTACGTGATTTGGGAAACACTATAGTGATAGTAGAACATGACGAAGATACTATTTTGGCTTCTGATTATATTGTAGATATTGGCCCAAAAGCTGGCGTGCATGGAGGAAACGTCGTTGTTTCTGGTTGGTTGGAAGATTTACTTGATGCAAAAACTAATCCATCCAAATCTAGAACTCTCGCTTATTTGCGTGGCGAGGCAAAAATAGAAATTCCAGAAAAAAGAAGAGAAAAAGAAAAAGGTTCTATCAAAATAACTGGTGGAAAAGTTTTTAATATAAAAAACATGAACATAGATATTCCTCTTGGTAGATTAATCACAATTACTGGAGTTTCTGGGTCTGGAAAAAGTTCTTTCATGTATGAAATTTTGCATAAAAACTTACAAGCAAAATTAGAAAGACAATACAGAACTGCTCAGATTTTCAACTGCGCTAGTTTTTCTGGAACAGAATATTTATCTAGAACTATCCTGATAGATCAATCGCCAATCGGCAGAACACCAAGATCAAACGTTGCGACGTATACTGGCGCGTTTACTTATATTCGAGATTTGTTCGCAGAAAATAGCGAATCAAAATTGCGTGGTTGGAAATCAAACAGATATTCTTTTAATGTAAAAGGCGGACGTTGTGAAGCATGTGAAGGAAACGGAGAAATTGCTGTAGAAATGCATTTCTTGCCAACTGTTTATGTAACTTGTGACGTCTGCGGAGGAAAAAGATTTAACAAAGAAACTTTAGCGATAAAATACAAAAAGAAAAATATTCATGAAGTTTTGCAAATGACAGTAGAAGAAGCTTTAGAATTTTTCAAAGATATTCCGAATGTTTACGATAGATTGCAAACTTTGTCTGATGTAGGATTAGGCTATATTGTTTTGGGTCAACCAGCTACAACTTTGTCTGGCGGAGAAGCGCAGAGAGTAAAGATAGCATCAGAATTATATCGTCCACATTTAGAAAAAACTATATATTTGCTAGACGAACCAACTGTCGGCTTGCATTACGATGACGTGGCAAAATTGCTGGAAGTGTTAAATAAATTGGTAGACAAAGGTAATACAGTTGTACTTATTGAGCACAATATGGACGTAATTAAGTGTTCTGATTATATAATAGACATAGGACCAGAAGGTGGCGACGCTGGTGGAAAAATTGTAGCAAAAGGCACGCCAGAAGAAATCGCAAATAATAAAAATTCTCACACTGGAAAATATTTGAAAAAAGTTTTGAAATAAAATATTTTAAATATTTAAAAATTTAGAAAAGAATTCAAAATTATGAAAAAAGAAAATCTTAAAAAATTTAAAATTCCAGACAAACCAGGAGTATATTTTTTCTTGAAAAATACCAAAATTTTATATATCGGAAAAGCTACTAGTCTGAAAGATAGAATAAAAAGTTATTTTTCTAAAGATTTGATCGCCATACGCGGGCCGATGATTTTGGACATGACTGTTCAGGCTGATAATATAAAATTTCAAGAAACTGACAACGTGCTCGAAGCTCTAATTCTCGAAGCTGAATTAATAAAAAAACATCAGCCAAAATATAACGTAAAAGAAAAAGACGACAAGTCTTGGAACTATGTCTGCATTACAAAAGAAGAATGGCCAAAAGTTTTGATAGAAAGAGGTAGAAATTTGATGCAGAAAGAAAAAATAAAAAAATCAAACTGCGCTTACAAATTTGGACCATATACCAACGGCACGCAACTCAAAGAGGCGATGAAAATCATACGTAGAATTTTTCCATATTTAGATAATGATGCTGTAAAGAAAAATAATAAAGAATTTTATAATCAGCTCAACCTAGTGCCAGAAATTAATTCCAAAAATGCACTGACAGAGTATAAAAAAAATATAAATAACTTAAAATTATTTTTCCAAGGCAAAAAGAAAAAGATTATTTTGAATCTCAAAAAAGAGATGAACAAGCACGCTGAAAAATTTGAATTTGAAAAAGCGAATGAAATCAAAAAGCAAATTTTTGCTTTAGAACATATAAACGATATAGCTCTAATAAAATCAGAAAATACTCAAGAAAATATTTTAAGTTTTTCAAATTATTTCAGAATAGAAGCATACGATATAGCACATATGTCTGGTAAAAATATGGTTGGCGTGATGACTGTTGTGGAAAATGGTCAAGTAGCAAAAAATCAATACAAAAAATTTATAATTAGAACTCAGACAAATGCAAACGATACCGGCGCGCTCGAAGAAGTGCTAGCGAGAAGATTAAGGCATACAGAATGGGGAATTCCAAGTTTAATCGTTGTAGACGGCAGTACAGCGCAAATAAACGTCGCTGAGAGGGTTTTATTGCGTTATCAAATGAAAATTCCAGTTGTTTCTGTAGTAAAAGATGAGAAACACAAAGCAAAAGCGATAAAAAGCAGAGAAAAAAATATAGAAAGTTTAATTAAAAAACACAAAAAATCTATCTTACTCGCAAACTCAGAAGCGCACAGATTTGCTATTTCTTTTTATAGACAGAAAAGTAGGAAGGGGATGTTTTAAACAAGTAAAATATTATTTACTCATCATTTTTCTATACTCACTGCCACTCATATAACTTTTCGTATCTGTAACTCGGTCAGTAAAAAGAATCCCATCGAGATGGTCATACTCATGCTGAATCACTCTAGCCAAAAGTCCGGTAGCTTTTAATTCAAAAACTTTTCCGTTTAGATCTAGCGCTTTTATTATTACTGATTTTGATCTCTTTACTAAACCAAATAAGTTTGCATTAGCCACGCTGCCACATCCTTCATAATCATTATATGTTTCTTTAGAAAAGAAATTTATTTCTGGATTAATGAAAACCCTTAACTCATCCATATCTGCTGGTTTTCTATTTTTAGTTTGCCTAATTTCTGTCGCAAAAATTTTTATATTTTTATTTATCTGCGGAGCAGAAATACCAACCAGTTCATTGTGTCTCATTGAATCAACTAAATCACTTATAACTGTTTTTATTTTTTTAGAAGAAATATCGGTTTTAGATACTTTTTTAGATTTTTTTCTTATATTGGGATTTCCGATTTGAATTGTTTCTTTTATCATAATTTTTATTATATCAAAACGAAGCTTCTCGAGCACCTAAAAAAGTGACAAAATTGACACAGATTGGCATATAAATATTACAGCTATATGTAACTTTCATATGATATTTTTATATTTGACATCAATGATTCATTGTCGTAATCTTTAAGCGAAGGTCTAGCACAAAGCTAGATCATAAACCATAAAACCCTTAATTAGGGAAAAGGAGGAAAGTTCTTATGACAACAAAAAAAGAAAAAAACCCTGGAGCGATGGCTTTTTATCATCAAGATGGATTGCCAGCTGCTTGGAAACAAGCTATGGAATTTGCGGGTAAGCATGGCCGCATAGCGACTATGCCCGACATCGTCTCGTTTAGAATAAAAACTAAACCTGGTGATGAACCCTGGGAAACCTACTACACTTCATTGACTGCTGAGTATGTTGGATACACCAAACATGGTAATAAAATTATTATTGTTGCCCATGGCATTGGTCCTATGTCCAATTTACAAGGCATACAAGAAGCCTACAGTTGGGAATACAAAGACAAAAGCCGAGATCACCGCGGTGGTAGGATTACACAGTCTGAATTCTGGGATTTGGAAAGTGGTAAATATGGAGATGTTGAAATTATCGATTTCAACGAATATTTTTCTCTCTATAAATATCCCTTTATTCAAACTTTAAGAGCATCAGAAGCGATTACTGACCCTGTTCTTAGAGCTCGTTTTGGCCCACAGATTGAACAATATGTTCAAATTCATGTAGATGCTGCTCGTGCTTGGCACAGAGAAAAAGCTGGAATCAACCCGGAAAACAAGTACGAAGTTCCGGAAGAAATCCATATCCAATTCATTGATGGCCGCCGTAAAAAACACATTAATAATGGCGCAGAAAATTCTGACCCTTTTATTATTCAGGTTGGAGATGCCTCAAATTGTAGTTATAAATATGTCAGTATCGAAAAAGGATATGCTTTGGCTCATTTAATTTCTACTGGCGGGTTGGTTCATTTACACCATGATGATAATGAAAGTTTAACCTTAGACGTTGATGCACACGAATGGCACAACGGAGTGCGTTTCATTGGCATTAAATCAAAAAAGGGAATTATCTCCGATGTTCAATCGGGCCCTGATGCTCACGAATTATTAAAAAAACATTGGAATGATTTAATGCGACCTGTTGGTGGACAAATCATTTTAGGTTTTAGTTCCTTAATGGAAATGAGTGGGCAATGGTTTACTCAATACCCAAAAGTGGGAGCAAGAATAGACACGTGGGAGCCGGAATACAAGGTAACCAAAATAGAAAAAGTAGGTAACCCTATTTTATTCCGCACCACTGTTGGTGGTTACCATGGTTTCTTCAAGTTTGATATCAAGGAAATTCAGTCTATCGCGCCGCCTAATGCCAACGCTTATCGTTTTGTCACCGATCCTGAAATTGAATGGAATGAAGGTAATCCAACTCACCACACAGCCATGGCTCAATTTTACAGAATTGAAGCTGATACCACTAAACGATTAATTCGTTCATCTGAATTGGCTCGTGATTACGCGAAAATGATGTCGTTAATTTAAAAATTAGTTGTCACAATTTTACTAGACCGCACTTAAACGTGCGGTTTTTTGTATTTAGTGCTGGCTGGGAGACTAGGAATCGAACCTAGATTAAAGGCTTCAAAGGCCTCTGTCCTACCGTTAGACGATCTCCCAATATTTAACGAATTACAAAGTATAATATAACATAATTTATATAAAAATAAAATCCGGGCACAAGGCTCGGATTTTTTAGCTGACTGTTTTAAACAATTAAATTTAACAACCTCCGCCACTACCTCGGCGAGCACGGAGAGATGTTTTGAACCCCGGATCCGGAGAAAAACTTTTTACTTTCTTATACAGGTATTTTTCAAATTCAGGAGCTTTTTCACCTTTGCCACCATAAAGATACTCGATATTTGCTAACGTTTTTATGCTTTCGCAAACATCATTAAAAACAAAAATAATAGAAGCGGGATCTTTTTCATCTACTGCTGTTACTTCTTTTTTTTCAGGAGAAAGATCTGCGGGAAAAAAGCTTTGAGCTTCTTTTAGCAAAAACATTTTGAACTCCAAAAGGTTTTCATTTATCTTGTCAAACAAGACCGCTCTTTTCTCTCTCATTCTTATCTTGTCACAAACTCTAATAAATGAAAAAGCCAACGCTGTTTCGTAAGATCCTTTTTCGTCAGTTGTCATAATAATTTTTTTAGGTTAAACGTACTTTTTTGTCTAGTTGCATAATAGCACTAAACATCCAAAAGTAAAGTTAGAGAAACTATGTTATAATCAAAACATGAAATTTAAAAAAATATTTTTGATCTTTATTCTAGCCCTGTCATTTTTGCCTTTTTGTAAAATAAACGCAGAAAGTTCTAATACTGGTTTTGTGCCTGGAAGTATTTGGTATTCGAAAGATCCGCTAACTGAAGGTGATAAAGTGAAAATTTATACTCTTATTTTTAATCCTGAAAACAAAGAACTTTCTGGCACAGTTATGTTTTTTGACAAAGAAACTTTGTTAGGAAAGAAAGATATCAAAGTTTCATCAAGAGCAACAAAAGATGTTTCAGTTGATTGGACTGTAACAGCGGGGAAACATTCTATTTATGCAAAAATTGAAAATGCAAAATTTTTGGTGTCAGCTGGAAAATACGAAAACGCTTTATTGAGTAAAATAGAAACAGAAAAAGATATTTTCACTATTAGTAAAAAAATTCAAACTGAAAGCACGGATGGAAAAAGTAAAACTTCTTCAAATTCAGACTCAGACGTAGACAGCGTCAAAAATTTTATAACAGAAAAAACTCCAAGTTTTATCGCTAAGCCGATAATTTCTACAACTGATTTTCTGGAAAATTTTAGACAAAATACTAGCGAGAAAACTGAAGTAAAAAGGGACGAAGCGAAGCAAGAATTAGAAGATATCAAAAAAATAGAAACCGAATCAGAAACAGGGGAGAAGCAGACTAGTCAGAAAATTTTTAAATATATAGAAGTAGCTGTTTTACAAATAGTTTTGTTTATTTTCAGCAACCAATTCGTCTTTTATACTGTTCTATTTATCTTGGTTTTCTTGGTTTTGAGATATATTTGGTTAAAAATTTTCTAGTTTGAATTTTATAATAAAGCGTGTAATATAAATATATGCTACTTAGAATTTTGGCTTTTATAATTTTATTGTTTTCTATCTTGTTTTTACCTTTTTGGATTTCAATAATTTTAGGAATTTTTGCGACTATTTATTTCCGCAATTATTGGGAAGTGGTAGTTTTGTTTTTTATTTCAGATTTTCTGTACGGCGTCCAAAATACTAAATATGCTTTCTTAACTTTCACTTCAGGAATCTTCGCGCTTTTATTTTTAATTCTCGTAGAATTTTTGAAAAAGAAATTTAAATTTTACCCAAGAAAAACGCAATACAGAAAATAAATAGAAAATAAAAATAAAAAAAATAGATAGATAAAAAGATTAGAAAAAAGATAATGAGAAAAATTTTTAAAAAAAGAAGAAGAGTAAAGAATGTAAATTTTTTCGTTGAACCAGACGAAATTTTTTTGGATTCAGAAAATATAGAACAATTTGATACGCAGCAGTTCGAAGGAAGAATCGAAAAGCCGATTGCTAAAAGAAATATCATAATGCTTGGACTGGGATTTCTTTTAGTTTTTTTGGCTTTTACTGTCAGAGCTGGATATTTGCAAATTGATAAAGGCGACGAATATTTCCAAAGAAGTGAAGATAATACGCTTGAAAAACAAATAATTTTCGCTGACAGAGGCATTATTTATGACAGAAACAAAATAGAACTTGCTTGGAATAGCAAATCTGATATTGAAGGAAGTTTTCCAATAAGAAGATATTTATCTCCTGGATTTTCGCATTTATTGGGTTATATTAGCTATCCAATGCAAGATAAATCTGGAAATTATTGGCAAGAAGAAATAATCGGTAAAGACGGTTTAGAAAAACAATATGCTGAAAGATTAAAGGGAATTAACGGAACAAAAATAGTTGAAACAGATGCAAGAAAAAAAGTACATTCGGAAAATATGATAAATATTCCAGAACGCGGTGAAGATCTAGTCACGACGATAGATTCAAGAGTCCAAAAAGAATTATATTCTTTAATCAAAAGTATTTCTGACGCTAATGCTTTCAAAGGTGGCGCAGGAATGATCATGAATATTCAAAACGGAGAAATTATCACATCTACAAGTTATCCAGAATATGATTCAGAAATATTATCAACAGGAAAAGATAAGGCAGTAATCAGTAATTATTTCACAGACAAGAGAAAAGTTTTTATTGATAAAAATATTTCAGGACTTTACACACCTGGATCTATCATAAAGCCTTTTGTCGCGCTTGGTGCTTTGAACGAAAAAGTTATCACGCCGTATAAACAAATTCTTTCTACTGGTTCTATTTCAATTCCAAACCCGTACTTTCCAGACAAGCCGACTGTGTTCAAAGACTGGAAAGCTCACGGCTGGGTTGATATGAGAAGAGCATTGGCTGTTTCTTCGGACGTTTATTTTTATGAAATCGGTGGAGGTTTCCAAGGACAAGACGGTATCGGAATTAGTAATATAGAAAAATACGCAAGACTTTTTGGAATTGGAGAAAAAACTGGAATTGATATTCCAGACGAAATCAGCGGAGTTATTCCAAATCCAGAATGGAAAGCAAAAAATTTCAAAGGGGACATTTGGCGAGTCGGAGATACTTATCACACAGCAATCGGTCAGTACGGATTTCAGGTTACGCCGATTCAAATGTTGCGCGCCTCAGCAGCAATTGCAAATTATGGAAAATTAGTTACGCCGCATTTGTTACTTGGCGATACGGAAAAAGAAGAAAAGTTTACGAATATTAATTTGAGTAGAGAATATTTTGATGTTGTTCGCGAAGGAATGCGTGGCGCTGTCACTTCGGGAACTTCCACTGCTTTGAACATTCCAAAAGCTGCAATTGCCGCAAAATCAGGTACCGCTCAGCTTGGATTGGCAAAAAACAGAGTAAACTCATGGATTATGGGCTTTTTCCCATATGAAAACCCAAAATACGCTTTTGTTGTTCTAATGGAATCTGGGCCTTCTACTGGTACTGTTAGTGCTTCTTACGTAATGAGCCAGTTGGTGTGGTGGATGACTACAAATACACCAGAATACTTCGAATAAATCAATTTTGCTTAAGATTTTGAAAGAGTTATAATAAATAGTATGAAAAAAGCAAGAACACTTTTAATAATAGCTATTTGGGTAGCGATATTACCTTATTTAGGTTTTCCATATTTTTGGAAAAATCTAATGTATTTAATAACAGGAATTGCGATAGCTTATATCAGTTACATTATTTATAGAGAGGCAAAACCAAAAGAAACAACACAGCGAAAAACTTTTGACAGCTTTTCTGAAAATTTTCATCACAAGAAACACGGTAGTAAAAACTTTGACATAAAGTCAGAACAAAATTTGAACGCAGAAAAAATTGAAAAAACAGAAAGAAAATTTGAAGAAGAAGACGAAGAAGATGATGACGACAATAATAATAAAGAAGAACACGAAACAGAAACAGCTGAGAAAATAAATGATTAAGAGATAAAAAATAAATGCCTGATTTCATTAAAAAAAGAAAAAAAATTTTCTATGTTCTACTAATCGTAGTGGTTTTTTTTCTTGGCATATTCGTAGGATTTAAAAAACAGCCTTCTTTGGCAAAAGTTATAAATATTGCAAATTCAGAAACTCCATCCAAAATAAATGCGGACTTCGAGCCATTTTGGAAAGTTTGGAATTCAATAAATGAAAAATACCCAGACGCAGACAAGGTTGATAATCAAAAAAGAGTTTACGGCGCAATCGCTGGGTTAGTTAGTTCACTAAATGATCCATATAGTATTTTTTTTAATCCAGAAGAAACAAAAGAATTTAAAGAAGATATTGCGGGAAGTTTCAGTGGAATTGGATTAGAAGTTGGTATAAAAGACGGAATTCTAACCGCAATTTCGCCGTTGAAAGACACACCGGCTTATCAAGCAAATATCAAGCCAGGCGATAAAATTTTGAAAATTAATGACACTCTTACTTCAGATCTTTCCATCGAAGAAGCAATCGATTTGATTCGAGGAGAAGTTGGCACAGCTGTTTCTTTGACTATTTTCCGTGATGGAGAAAAAGATCCTAAAGAAATAAAAATTGTTAGACAAACAATAAATGTTCCAACACTTGAGACAGAAAAAAGAGACGACGGTATTTTTATCATAAGACTTTACAGTTTCACTGAGAATTCTCCAGAACTATTTAAAAAAGCATTAAAAGAATTTGCTAAAGCTAACTCAGATAAGTTAATTCTAGACTTGCGAGGAAATCCAGGAGGATATCTAGAAGCTGCGGTTAATATCTCAAGTTGGTTCTTACCAGACGGAAAAGTTATTGTGACAGAAGATTATGGCGACGACATAAGTCCAAAAGATTACAGAAGTCTCGGCTACGATGTATTTTCAGAAAAACTTAAATTTGTAATTCTGATAGACGAAGGTTCTGCTTCCGCTTCAGAAATAGTTGCTGGCGCGATGCAAGATTATAAAAAAGCAATTTTGGTTGGAACAAAAAGTTACGGAAAAGGTTCTGTGCAAGAGCTCGTAGACGTAACTCCAGACACAGTACTGAAAATTACAGTAGCAAAATGGCTTACTCCAAATGGAAATTCAATTTCAGAAAAAGGCTTAACTCCTGATTATGAAGTAAAATACACAAAAGAAGATTTCGAGAAAAAAATTGATCCTCAATTAAACAAAGCAGTCGAATTATTAAAAAATTGGCCAAAATAAAAACAAAAATATGAAAGTTATATTTCTAAAAGATGTACCAAGAGTAGGGAAGAAGCATGACGTCAAAGAAATTAATGACGGTTACGCTATCAATTTTTTATTTCCTAGAAAGTTAGCAGAAATGGCTACGCCTTCCAATATCGCTGCGTTAGAAAGAAGAAAAAAAGAAGTAGAAATTACCAAAGAAATTCAAGACGAACTACTCGATAAAAATTTGGAAGAAATAAAAAATAAAACTATCACAATCAGAGGCAAAGCCAACGACAAAGGTAGCCTGTTTTCTGCTATCAAACAAAAAGATTTGATAGATGAATTAAAAAAAGAACACAGAATAGATATCAAAGAAGAATTTATTTTGTTAGATAAACCAATCAAAGAAATTGGTGAATATGATATTCAAATTAAAATAAAAAATAAGACCGGTTCGTTTAAGCTGATAGTGGAGAAAATATAAAAATATCATGCAGAAACTAAAAAAATATAAAAACAAAAGATATTTTTTCTTTATTTTTGTTTTTATTTCAGTCTTTCCAATTTTTACTTTTGCTCATCAACCTAGAATTCCAGATTCTAACCAGACGGTAGTACTAGATCCAGAAATTTCAAAAGCATATTATGCAAAACTTTCCGGCGATCCTCAGGTTTATACTATTTCTTCTGATAAAGCTTTTAATCTATACGTGAACATTTTAGTGCCAGATATCGCTGATCAGAAAAAAGATGTAAATCTCGCGCTTTTCAAAAAGAACGGCCAGAGTTCTACGGCCGACGAGCTTTTGACTATTTTTGATAACGGCAATAATAATTGGGAAAAATTTTTTGAGCCATTTGGATATGATAGTTATTGGAAAGGCGCAGAATACAGACAGGCAGTTCCAGCCGGAAATTACGAAATCAGAATTTGGAGTTCAAACAATGATAGTAAATATGTTTTAGCTGTAGGAGAAAAAGAATCTTTTCCACTGAAAGAAACTTTACGCACAGTGAAACTCATACCTGAGATAAAAAAGAATTTTTTTAACGAATCTCCGATTAATTTCATTCTTTCACCAATAGGTTGGGGATTTGTTTTGGTTGTGTTTATTCTAGCTTTCATAATAGGATTTATTTTCAGACTGTTAGTAAGAAAAATAGCAAAAAGGAAAAACAGAACCACAACTAGAAATATTGGAAAAACAGATCGTATTTTCCGAGCAATTTTAGGATTAGCTTTATTCTTGATAGCTATAAGTACTTCCTGGAGCCCAATTTTGCTGTTTTTAGCCGGTTTTATGCTGTTTGAAGCTATTTTCTCATGGTGTGGATTCTATGCTGCTGTAGGTAAAAACACGTGTCCGAGATAATATTATAAAATATAAAAATATGAACGAAATAGAACAAATAAAAAAAGACATAGCAGAAATCAAAGAAAGAAATGCCCGTGTAGAGCAAGACAAGGCATGGGAGACAAGTTTGGTAAGAAAGATAGTAATCGCAATAATGACTTATATTGTTATTGTTTTGTTTTTCTTTTTTGCAGGATTTTCTAGTCCATTCATAAATGCAATAGTTCCGACTATTGGTTTTTTACTTTCTACTCTTTCAATATCGTTTGCTAGAAAGATTTGGATAAAAATGAAACAATAAAAATATAAAATAATTTTGTATTAAAAAAATTATCTAGTGAAAAAATGAAAAAATCCATTAACGTTTCTGACAAAATGCAAAAGAATTACAAATATCAGCTTGTAGAGCCGATGGGAAAAAACTTTGATTCTAGATTCAAACCAGATCTCACACCGAAACAAATGCTCAAGCTTGGGATTTTTGGTGGTAAATATATGACTGATTGTCAGAAAGAATTTCCAAAAGATTGGTATAAAGGCGTAAAACTTTCTCCGAAATTTCACGATCCAAAATTAAATTATTTCAAAGTTAATGCCAGCCAGCCACTTTCTGTGTGGCGCAAAAAAGGCTGGATTTACAAAGAAGATCCAAGAGGCTGGTTCCAATGGTATTGCAGATATTATATGGGCCGTAGAATACAAAAAGAAGATGACAGGCAAATCAAGCGCTGGCTGGCAATTCGCAGACATATAGCGCAAATTAAGAAAAATTGTAGGACAGGAGACGAATTTTGTCGTCCGGTACAAAGGCAGGCGGTTTTACACTGGGCTTACGATAGTCGAAAATTATAATCTTCTGATATAATTTTAATATGAGAACAAAAACAATTTTAATCATAATCGCAATACTTTTGATAGTAGTGAGCGGCGCTTTGTATGTGGAAAATAGAAAAAATCACCAACAAAGTGAAAATGAAACTTTATTAAATCAAAACCAAACACAAAACAATTCTGATATATCACAAACTGAACAACCTGATGTTGTCGCTCGTTTTGTTTGTCCAACTGGCGCTTATATCGACGCAAAATTTTACAATAAAGAACCAAACAATTCTGTCGATATTACTTTGAGCGACGGAAGAAATTATAAATTGCCACAAGTTATTTCCGCTTCTGGCGCAAGATATGCAAATAGTGACGAAAGTTTTGTTTTCTGGAATAAAGGCGACATGGCTTTTACTTTAGAAAATGACAAAATTGCACTAAATGAATGTTATACAAAAAGTCAGGAAGATAGAAGCACGACAAGCACAAATATTGTTGGTGGAGACAGAGACGCTCATGGATGTATCGGTAGCGCAAGATATTCTTGGTGCGCAGTAAAAAATAAATGTTTAAGAATTTGGGAAGAAAAATGTGAAGTAACTAATTCTTCTGACGCTAAAATAATTTTAGACGCAACAAACAAAAAAGTTTCTTGCGAGAGTAATGGGGGAGTGTGGTATTCTGATAATAATACTTGTGAAATAAATTCTCTTTCTGAAACTTCTTGTATTGCAAAAGGTGGAGAATTTAATTCTTGCGCTTCCGCTTGCCGTCATGATCCAAAAGCAGAAATCTGCACAATGCAGTGCGTTTTGACTTGTACTTTTAAATAGATAAATAAGTTAGTAAATTAAAAGTTTAATTAAAAAAAATAAATATATGAGCAATGCAACTATTTGGTATTCGCAATTAATAAAACCAACTTGGGCACCGCCACCTTGGTTGTTTGGACCTGTTTGGACAATACTTTACATAATAATTCTAATCTCTTTCGGTACAGTCCTTTTGAGATTTTTTGAAGGGAAATTGTCTAAAAAAATAATTTTGCCGTTTATTTTAAACTTAATATTCAATTTTATTTTCAGTCCAGTTCAGTTTGTTTTACAAAATAATATTCTAGCGGCGATAGATATTGTTTTAATCCTTGGCACGTTGATCTGGGCAATGATCGCAATTTATCCAAAAATGAAATGGGTAGCTTATGTAAATATTCCTTATCTAATTTGGGTTTCTTTCGCTACTGTTTTGCAATTTACAGTAACTTTTTTAAACATATAATTTAAAAATATGAAAAAATCTAAAATTTCTTTATTGATATTTTCTCTAGCTGGATTTTTATTTTCAGGTTATATGAGCAATATAAAAATCTTCTCAAACACCTGCGCATTCGGAGAAACTTGCCCGTTGTTTTTAGGAATTCCTGCTTGTTATTACGGTTTTACAATCTTCACTTTGATACTTATCTTCTCCATAATTTTTGCATTCAAGAAGGCGAGTATTGGCTCCATAACTAATTCGATTTTTTACACTGCGTTAGTTGGCGTATTCTTTTCCGGATATTTTGCTATGCAAGAATTTCCAATGTTACTCAAAAATGGATTTAGCACATACAAATTTGGTTTACCAACTTGTATAATGGGATTTCTTTTCTTTGTAATAATTTTTATTATTTCAATATTTTTGAAAAAAGAAATAAAAAATCAAAAAATTATTTTAGAATAACTATACTATATTGCTTTATATAAATTTTTTTGTTTTAATTAACTACAGAACAACCCTAAAAAACTTAATAAAGATGAGTAGAACAAAACTGGTTCGAACAAAAGGACATCACAGAAGGCCTAGCTCATTAAAAGGAACCGATTCAAAAGCCAACATCTCTTATGTAGAACCTAAGCTGCATGAAAATTGGCACCTATTATTCGGAAACCTTAACGCTTACCAAATCTGTGAACTTTTACAAAAGGAACCGGAAATGCCTAAAGGAATTTTTGTAACTTGTGAATTTATTAACGGTAATCCCGTTGGAGTTGAAGGGAAACATTATTGTAAAAACAAAAACAAAAGAAGAATTGCCTGGAAAATTCTTTTTGGAGAAATGCCGTTCAGTGAAATAATAAGTTACATTAACAATGTATGGCTGGATCCGGCTTACCATTTTTATTTTTAGATTTTTTATAAAAAGCCCGTTGGATTTTATTCTAACGGGTTATTTTTTATAAACTAAAAACGGACGGCCCCATAAGGAAACCGTCCTAATCGTAATAAGATGAGCATTCTGACTGTGGGGGATTCAAACCCTTGCTGAGTTTTTTTCAGCTCCATTTTCTGATAGTCTCTTTCCTCAAAAGAATATTTTGAGGAGGAACTGAATTAAAAAGTTTTTTGAATTTCTCTCGTCCTCCATAAAACAATTTAATTTTAATCAGACGTTCTACCCGTTACTAGGAAGCGTCTCTGTGATTAAAAATCAGAGGGAAATCGACAACTGTTATCCTTGAACTAATTCAGGTGCAGAATGCTAAAAAACGACTATTTATATAATATCATAAGTATTATCAAAAGTCAATATATTAAAAAATCCCCAGAAAATTCTGAGGACTTTTTAATTTATTTTTTATATAACGCTTACAGTTTTCTTTGTTGAGACTTTGTTGTCGTATGAAGTCTTTCTCTTTGAACCAAACTTTACCGTTCCATCTTTTAGAGCGAATAGGGTATGATCTTTTCCTGTTCCAACATTTTTTCCTGCCAAGATAGCTGTACCTCTCTGACGAACTATAACAGAACCGGTTTGAGCCTTCTGGCCGTCATAAAGCTTAGTACCTAGGTACTTTGGTTGTGAGTCTCTTAAGTTTTTGGCTGTTCCGCCGGCTTTTCTATGTGCCATATTGTTTTTATATTATTTTTAACGTTAAATATGTGTTAAAATTAAATTTAATTAACGTTATAAAAGTATAAATGATTTCATGAAAAAAATCAAGCGCTTTATTGATAGTGACAAAGGCAAAGATATAATAACTGTATTTATAGTAATTTTAGTAGGTTTAGGCTCATTTCAATTAGGTAGATTATCTCAAGAAAATGACCCAAATAGCCTTAAAATCGATTTTAAAGGGTCAGAATTAGCCCAATCGGCCTCTGATTCAGAATCGGCATCTACTATCGGTCCTAAAACCAGCAAAAACAGCAGTTCGGGGGACTATTTTGGTTCAAATAAAGGAAATAAATATTATCCAATAAATTGTTCCGCTGGAAAAAATATTATAGAGGAAAATAGAATTTATTTTTCTAGCGCTGACGCAGCAGAAAAAGCTGGCCTCCAACTCTCTGGTTCTTGTGAATAAAAGTCGATATTTTTTAAAGGGAAGAGGCCGATTTGAATTATAATACTACGTCGCACAATATATCTTTGCGACATAGCCTTATACAAATAAGCTTTATTCTACAATAAAACTCAAAAATACAGCCACACCTCTCCAGCCTATTTAGTAATTGCTTTACTAAATAAAAAGAATATACTGAAAAAAGAAATAGAATTTTGAAAAAGAAATAACAAAAACATAATTCTCCCCTAAAACAAAACATAAAAAAATAAAAAGCCGTTTTTCACAACGGCTTTTTTTATTTATATTTAATTTAATTTGTTTGCATTTTATCTACTTTCACACGACTGCCGATATTTAAACCTGGAGCATTTTCTTCCATTTCTGTTGGCATGCCATCTTTTATTCTTTGCAAATTGTTGGTGAATGAACCCCAAAGCAAATCAACAACTACTTTGTCCCAGAATTTATTTGCAGGCTCTTTTAGATATCTATCCCAAACACTTATACCAGCGCCACGAACATAAGTAATATTGTCTTGTGCTTCTGGACTTTCTACTACTGTTCTAATGCTTATTTTGAAATAACTTAAAATCAAAATCAGAACAAAAGCTAAGACCAAAAATCCGATTACGCTAATCCCCTTGCTACTTTTTTTGTTTAAGTTTTTCATTTTATTTTAAATAAATTATTAAGTGAAAACACTTCGAAAAGCATTTATTATCCAGTTAAACACACCGCTGACTGTCACATGAAAATAAGCTAACAAAAAAACTACCACGATTATTATAAGAATAGTTTTTATAATACCTCCGTTTTTATTTTTAAAATTATTCATACTCATGTTTATATTTTACCATATTTTATTATTTGGGAAAATAAGTAGAAGGATTAAGATAAGCGTTTGTAGCAGCGATTGGTTGAGTCAGAGTTTTTCCTGGACAAGCTTTACTTGGCATTGATTCTACGTTAACCGCATCTTTTGGATAAACAGAAATATGCAAATGTGGCCCTGTAGAATAACCAGTGTTTCCAGAATATCCAACGATTTCGCCTCGAGAAACTTTTTGACCTTTACTTACTTTTATCAAAGACAAATGTCCATAAGTAGTAGCCAAACCGTTGTCATATTTTAACAAAATAAACTTACCAAAAGACGCACCAGCGCATGTAGCATCTGTATCTCCAGAACCTGCGACAAAACCATCTGCCGCGGCTCTTACCGGCGTGCCCACGGCCGCTCTCAAGTCCAAACCTCTATGAACCGTGCCCCATCTCGTTCCAAATGGCGAAGTTATATAAATAGAATCCAACGGCCAACTCAAAACGCCACTCTTCGGCAATTTTGATTTATCCAAAATATATTTAAGTTGTGACTCATATTGGTCAACTTCTTTTTCGAGGGCTTCTTTTTCTGCCAATCTATTTTTCAAAAGGGTTTGATAATTTGCTTCATTGTTTTTTGTTTGTGCTAATAATTTATTTTTTTCTGCAGCATTTTGATCAACAATTTTTTTCTGATCAGCCAATTTTGTTTTCAAGTTTTCAAGTTCAGTTCTAGCCAAAATACTTTCAGCACGAGAATCTTCCAAAACTATTTTATCTTGTTTTAAATCATTAATAATCTCAATAAGTCTTTCTCTGACTGTTAAAATATTATCAACGTCGTTCCAAACATCTGAGAAATTATTTTTTGATAACAAAATTTCTGCCAATGAAAAATTTTCATATTCATCGCTGCGCTTAATATCTAATTTAATAGATTCTTTACTGTCATAAATAGCATCTTCTTTGTTTACAATCTGCGAACCTAAACTTTTTATTTTTAAATTAGTTTTATCTATTTTAACTTGAGTCACAGACATATCGGCAACTAATTTTTTTCGAGTTATTTCTAGTTCTTTTAAAGAATTTGCCAAAGAGTTTTTTTGTTGACCCAAACTATTTAATTCGTTTTGGTAAGATTTTATTTCTTGTTCAAGCTTTGCAATATCGTCATTTTTTTGATCAATTTTATCATTCAATTCTTGAGCTGTTTCCGCATAGGAAAAAACCATAGGAACAATCAACAAAAGTCCTAATAGAAAAAACTTAAATTCCCTTTTGTAATCTTGAAATTGTCTCATTTTTTCCTAAAATTTCTGAAATTATGAAAGGGTCTGGAGATTTGTCAAGACCAGACAAAGCATAGCGTATTGGATGTAGTAACTCTCCCCTACTTTCTAAATTGTTCGCAATTTCCATCAAACTTTCTTTAACATTTTCCTGAGTAAAATCTTGCTCTTCCATTTTTTCTAAAACACTGACAGCCAGTTTCAAATTTTCAGAAATTTTTTCTGGACTAGTATTTTTGAAAATTAATTTAGCTTTTTCATATTCTGGTTTTTTGTAAAAGAAATCTAATTCTTTAGCTTCAAGCATCTTTTTCACATCACTGAATTTAGAAATTCTTTCTGTAATAATTGGAATTAATTTTTCAATATTTTTTATTTCTTTTAATTCTTTTGGTAAATATTCAAAAATTTTATTTTTTAATTCCTCTGGATTTTTTTCAGCGAGCAATTTAATATGCTCTTTGTTTATCCAATCTAATTTTATATCATCCCACTGTGCACCAGCTTTTTGAATTCTATTTATATCAAAACTCTCTATTAATTCACTAACAGTAAAAATTTCTTTTTCGTCTTTTGGATGCCATCCAAGAAGTGCTAAGTAATTTAACAAAGCTTCTGGTAAATATCCCTCTGTTCTGTAATCTAAAATGTCTTTTGCGCCGTCTCTTTTACTTAATTTTTTTGTGCCACTTTCTCCCAAAATCGGCGGAAGTGTTACAAAAGTTGGCGGTGTAATTTCTAAAGCTTCATACAAAGCCAAAAACTTTGGCACAGAAGCAATAAATTCCTGCCCACGCATAACATGCGTCACGCCCATTTCTATATCGTCAACAATGTGCGCAAAATTATAAGTTGGATAACCATCAGATTTTATTAAAATAAAATCATCAAGTGCTTCTGGCCCAGCAGACAAATCGCCAAATATTTCATCGTGCCATTTGTAACTTTTAATTTCTGGCACTTTAAATCTAAGTGGTTTAGTGCCATCCCATTTTTCAAAAACTTCTGGCCTATGTTCTCTAAAAAGAAAAGCTTTACCAGCCAATTCAGCTTTTTCACGAAATCCATCAACTTCATCATTACTGTATGGATCAGAATAAGCCAAATTTTTTTCTATAAGTTTCTGCGCGTATTTTTTATATAAATCTAAACGTTCTGACTGTTTGTAAGAAGCATTCGGTCCACCAATTCCGGGTCCCTCGTCCCAGTTTAAATTCAGCCACTTAAGTGATTCTTGTATATGCTCAACAGAACCAGGAACTTCTCTTGCTTTATCAGTATCTTCTATTCTTAATATAAAAATGCCATTATTTCTTCTAGCCCAAAGCCACGCATAAAGCGCTGTTCTAACTCCACCAACGTGCATAAAACCAGTCGGCGACGGCGCAAATCTTGTTACAACTTTCTTTTCGTTCATTATTTTATTTTAGCATTTTTAAACAAAATAAGAAATTATATTTAATTTATTTGACTTTTATCATATTTTGTGATATTCTAAAAACAGAAAAAGTTAATTAATGTCAAACTTAAAAAAATAATAGCCATGGACTTAATTGAAATTTTACAGACAAACGGTACTGGTCTGCTGTCAGGAACATGCAGGCTTGTTGATCCTATTTATCTATCTTTTCATGATTTTTTCAAAACAACTGAAAAAAGTGGCGAAAAAAATATCCTGGTAGCCTTTTCGCTCAACGAAAAAAACCTCGGAAAATTTGAAATTAAATGCTCTGGTTTCATTTTCGAAAAAGAAAGAAAAGGTTATAAAAAATTATACGAAGACATGAGGGCCATCGGATTTCATGCTACGTTTCAGGAAATTAAAACAACTGGTCCGGTAAAAATCTGGTTTGAAATATTATGGGATCCTTACGAAGAGGAATTTGGTATCTTTAAAGCCATAAAACAATTCTATGCTTAAATCAAACCAAGCGCACAAGAAGCCCAAAAGGCTTCTTTTTTTTATTTCTATTTCTCGTGAGATAAAGCGATATTTATGATTTCTCTAGCGATTTTTTCAGCAGCGTCTGGTTTGCTGAAATTTTTAGCATTCTGTGACATACGAGCCCAAACATCTTTATTTTCTACTATGTTATCAATTTCGTGCACTAAAATATTTGCCGTCATGTTCATTTCTTCTATTACACTACATGCACCTGCGCGCGCATAATTAAACGCATTCTTTTTTGAATGATCAGCATTCGATTCTGTAAACGGAATTAAGATAGAAGGCACTCCCCAATTTGCTATTTCAAATAAAGTTGAACCAGCCCGCGACACTACAATCGTTGCAGCACCAGCTGCCATTTTCATCTGAAGCGGCGACAAAAAAGATAATGGCATGTATCTGCCTTTGTTTGGATTTTCACCCAATACAACTTCAGCTTGAGTTTCAACCATTTTGAAATTTCGCACTCCAGTTTGGTGAATAATTTGATATTTTTCTACTAATCTTGATAATGCGTCTAAAATAGTATTGTTAATTAATTCTGCGCCTTGAGAACCGCCTAAAATTAAAATAACTGGTAAATTCGATTGAAATTTAAAATAATCTAAAGCTTTACTTTTTTCTTCTATTTTTTCTAATTCTGTTCTAATGGGCTGACCAGTCCAGGCAACTCTTTCTTTTGGAAAAAATTCTGCTGCTTCTGGAAAAGAAACTGCGATTCTTTTTGCAAATTTTCCAGCCCACATATTTACTCTACCAGGCGCAGAATCTGATTCATGAATCACTACTGGTATTCGCAATATTCTTGCTGCGAAAAGTGCTGGAAAACTAGCATAACCACCTTTTCCAAAAACAACATCAGGATAAATAGAAAACATTTTAAACGTAGCTTTTATCACGCCGATTCCGGTTTTAAATAAATCAAAAAAGTTTTTTATAGAAGAATAAATACGTAATTTGCCTGCAGTTACTTCTCTAAATTCTAAACTATTTTCTGCCAAAGCTTGTTTATCATAAGGCTCGTTTGAAACATAATAAAGCTTTGCGCCAATAATTTTTTCTTGATCAATTATTTGATTTGTTTTTTGTGCTACGGCGATTATTGGAAAAAAATGTCCTCCTGTTCCGCCTCCTGTAAATACTATTTTCATGTTTTTATTTTTCTAAAAAATTAAATTAATTTGTTTTTCTTTGATATTTTGAAATTTGCAAAACGATTCCCATCGCTGCTAAATAAATCATTAATGACGTTCCTCCGTGGCTCATAAATACCAACGGCACACCGGTCAGCGGAAATACTCCTACGATAGAAGCAATATTCATAAATGACTGCGCTAGTATCAGTATAACAATTCCGGCAACTAGAAGTCTACTAAACTGATCAGGAGACCTGTTTGCAATATAAAGCCCACGTAAAGCAAAAACAACATAAAGAATAATTATTATTACTGAACCAACAAAACCCAATTCTTCTCCAACAACTGCAAAAATAGAATCTCCTTGCGGCTCTGGTAAATAGCTAAATTTTTGGATACTCTGCCCTACTCCACGACCAAAAATTCCACCAGAACCAATTGCAATAAGCGACTGCTGAATTTGAAAAGAAGAACCTCTTGGATCTTGAGATGGGTCAATGAAAGTCTTCACTCTGTCTTGCAAATATGGCGTAAAAACAACAAGACTAGCTAAAACTATTCCTATTCCCAAAAAAGTTCCAATTATATATTTCCACGGAATTCCAGCCATCAAAAGCATACAAGCACCGGTCACTGTAATCAAAATAAAACTTTTTGTGTCTGGTTGTTTAAATAAAACTAACGCAATAATTCCCAACAATGCAACAAACGGAAGAATTCCAAATTTAAAATCTTTTATTTTAGCTTTTGCCCAAGACAACCATGCCGCAAAATAAATTACAAAACCGAATTTTAAAAATTCTACTGGCTGAAATCTAAAAAAACCCAAATCAATCCATCTTCGCGCACCACCATGTGCCCAACCAACATGCGGAATAAAAACTGCTGCAGTCAAAAGCACTGAGCCTAATAAAATATAAAAAGCATATTTCCGCCAAAATTTGTAATTTATTTTATAACAAATATACATTCCAAGCAGTCCTACACCCAATCCCTGCACTATCTGACTAAACAAAACAGAATAAAAAATATTTCTGTCTTTTGCTAAAATTCCAAGAGAAGCAGAAATAAACATCACTATTCCAATAGAAAGAAGAAGAATTAAAACCGTCAAAAAAAATTTATCTGCTTTTTTTTCTCGCATTAATTTTAAATTTATTTATCTGCTTATAACTACCAATATCATACCAACAATCGCAAAAATGATTGATAAAACCCAATAACGCATTGTTACTTTGTATGATGGCCAACCGATTGCTTCAAAATGATGATGTAAAGGTGCAACTCTAAAAATTTTCTTCCCGTGTCTTAATTTTTTAGAAACAATTTGTAAAATCACAGAAAGTGAAGTAACAACTAACGGCAAAGCAATAATTGGCAAAATCAAAACAGAATCTGTCAAAAACGCCAATGTTGCGAGAGTAATAGTAAGCCCCATCATACCGGTTTCTCCCATATAAAATCTAGCCGGCGGGATATTAAACCAAAGAAAAGCTAAAATAGAACCACCAATAACAGCTGAAAAAGCTGCGAGATTTATTTGGTTATTAGCAAAAGCAATGACAGAATAAGCAAGAAAAATTACAGAAAAAACTCCGCCGGATAGACCATCTATTCCATCTATCACTCCACCAGAAAAAGTTGCTAACGCTACTATTACAAAAAATGGAATAATCAAAAATCCTAAATTAATTTCTCCAGCAAAAGGCACATGAATTCCTGTCATGCCCAATTTGTAGAAAAACCACAATCCAATTAAAGTAGAAATAAAAATTATAATTAAAGTTTTCCAACGTCTCCACGTTTTATCATCATGAGCAATTTTTCCTTTTCCAAAAATCTGTAATAAATCATCCCAAAGTCCTAACACTGCGCCAAAAAGCAAAGTGAAAAAAGGAATCAACGTCTGATCTCTACTTAAAAAATTTAATTTCCCGGTTAACTCATTTGGAAAAATTATAGAAATTAAAAAGAAAACTAAAGTGACAATCAATGCAGAAAACCAAATTATAATTCCACCGACTCTTGGCGTTCGTAATTCTTCTTTTTCGTTATGTATTTTTTGAAAATCTGCATTTGTAGTAGTTTCCGTTCTGGAATTTTTCTTCCACATTTTGTATTTATAAAAAAAATGCGTAGCCGTAGGAGTTATCAAAATACCAGTCAAAAATGCTAGCGCTGTTGGCAAAAATATTTTTACAAAATTTAGAAGCATATAGTTAAGATAATATCACATTTATTAATTTTTCCATATCAGAAAATCTACCATCCATCGTAGAACCAAGCACAGTAACGGCAATTTCGTGTCCTTCTTTATTTTTCAAAATAATACTTAAATTTCCACCAGCCAATTTTGTATAACCAGTCTTAGAAAACAGAAGATTTGGTATTTTATCAGCAAGAATATTAGTATTCTGAACATTATGCGTCACCCCTGTATTAGACTTTATTTTCAACTCAGAATAAGCGGTGTTTGAAAAAATTTCTGGAAAATTCTTAAGCGCATAAGCATTCATTTGGTTTATATCTTTTGCTGAAGCATAAGCTCCCGAACTTGCTTCGTTAATATCTAATCCCGTTTCATTTCGAAAAGCAAAATTGGTCATCCCGATTGTCTCAGCTTTATTATTCATTTTTTCTAAAAATTTTTCATCTCCTCTTGCAAGAGCGTTAGCTCCATCATTTGATGACTGAATTAAAGTAAATTTAATTAAATCAGAAACTTTCCATTTTTCATTTAACAAAAGACCGTTGTCCCCTTCTTTTGCTAAATCTTCTTTAATAATCTCAATTTGATCATCAAGTTTTTTATTATCTAAGACAACTAAAACTGTAAGCGTTTTTACAACAGAAGCTATCGGAAATCTTTTATACTGATTTCTTCCATAAATTTCTTTGTTTTCTGTAATATCATAAACAGAAAAAGCTTTTGCCTGAATTGGAATATTCGCATATTTATTTATAATCAACTGCTGTTTCTTTTCTTGCTCTTGTACTTGCTTTATAAACTTTTGATTGTTTCTGTGGTTAAAAAAACAAAACAAAATTGCCTCTACGGCAATTATGATTAATATAAAAAATAAAAGAAGCTTATTCTGTTTCCCCATTTTCAATTTCTTTTTCTATATCTTCTAAAACTTGTTCAACCAATTCTGAATCTAAATTCTCTTCGCCACCAGAAATAATATTTTCCTCTAAATTTTCTTCTTCTTTTTCTTCTTCTTGCTTATCTTCTGAACTTTTTTCTATATTTTCCTCTTCTTTCAATTCGTCTTCAATATTTTTGGCAGCATCTTCCAAAGAAATATTTAATTCTCCATAATTTGGCAATTCTTCAACTGATTTAACTCCCAAATAAGACAAAAGCTCGAAGCTTGGCTTATAAATATACCTTCGACTATCTTTTTTATCTACTATTTTTTCAACCAAACCTCTGATAACCAAAGCTCTTAAAATAAAGCTTGAATTTACGCCTCTTATATAATCAATATCAGCTCTACTTGCGCCATTTTTGTATAAAACAATAGACAAAGTTTCCAAACTTGATTTTGAAAGTTCTTTGTTTAATTCTTCTTTTTGCAAATCTGAAATCAAATCAGAAAATTCTGGATTTGTGCCAAGAGCTAGTTCATTTTCTTTTTCCATCAAAACAATCCCTCTGTCTGCCAATTTTGAATTTAAAGAAATAATTGCTTCTGCCAACTCTTCTCTGGAAACTTTCAAAATACTTAGCAACTTATCAATAGTTACTGGTTCTCCTTTAAAAAATAATATTGCTTCGATTTTTTGTGCTAATTTTTCTGTATTCATAATTATTTTTTATTCATTAATTTCTAATACTATTTCTGTTTGTTCTATTTCTTCTTGCTCTTGTTCTTGCTTTTCTATTATTATATCTTCGAAATTACTTTCCTGCGCTGCGTTTAATATTCCGTTACGTACAAGTTCTAGCATAGCAAGAAATCCGACAATTACAAAGACTTTTTCTTCTTTTGTCTGCACTTTTCCGGCAAATTCTCTAAAGTTCATTTTGATAGAATTCTGAATTCTTTCTGTTAGCTTATCAATCATTTCATCAATACTAATAACTTTTTTAACTTCAACTTCTGGCAGAAAAATTTTCTTTGGAATTCTACCTAAAGCATCCGAAGCAAAAGCCATCATGTTTTCTTTTGTAATTCTTTCGTCTGGCAAAAATACAAGAAAATCATTTTTTCTTTCGTTCGGCAAAAAAATCATTTTCTGACCAAAAATTTCTTTTATATTTCTTGAAAGATTTTTATAAAATTCATACTGCTTTAATCTGTCTTCTAGATTTTTTATATCAGTCTCTTCTTCGTCTGTTAAGTTTAAATTCGGGAGTAAAGATTTTGATTTAATTAAAATCAAAGTAGCAGCAACAACTACAAAACTAGAAATTTCAGCCGGTGATAAATTCTGTAAACTATTCACATAATTCAAATAATCCTCTGTAACCTGCGCAAGTGAGATTTCGTTTATAAATAATTTTCTATTTTCTACCAAATTTAAAAGCAGTCCAAACGGACCTTCAAAATTATCTGTTTTTACTTTATAAATCTGCTCTTCCACATTTAAATTATAACAAAATAAGGCTTTTTTAAAAACCCTTGACAAAAAAATTTATCTTAGTATTATTTATATGTATCTTCTTTCTTTTTTTGTTTTTTTACTGGGTGCTTCCCCACACCCAAAGAGCTACGTCGATTCAACGTAGCAAACCATCCAGGCCTCGCTTCCCTAAAAAGAAGTGGGGCTTTTTATTTGTATTCTTCTATAAATTTGACTAAAGCTGCAACCGGTGAACCAACTGCACCAGCTGCTAGATTATCTCCAGAAATAGAAACCATCCTAGGTGCAATATCTATATGCAGCCAATTTTCATCTTTTATAAACTGCTCTAAAAATTTTGCAGCGTAAATCACACCGCCAGAACGCGATTCTTTATTGTGAATATTAGTCCAATCACCCAAACTGCCTTTTATCTCATTTTCATATTCTTCCCAAAGTGGAAACTGCCAAAAATATTCTCCAGTTTTCTCTCCAGCTGTCTTAATTTTATCAGATAAAAAATCTTCACTTGAAAAAACAGCAGAAGCTCTTTCGCCCAATGCAACGACAGCCGCGCCAGTCAAAGTCGCAACATCTATTACAACTTCTGGCTTATATTTTTTTGAATAAGTTAAAGCATCGGCCAAAATTATTCTTCCTTCTGCGTCTGTGTTCAAAACTTCAATAGTCTGTCCAGACATAGAATAAATTACATCGCCCGGTCTGTAACTTTTTCCCGATGGCATATTCTCAACAGACGGAATAAGAGCTATCACATTCTTTTTTAATTTCATTTTTGCACACAAAGCAACAGCATGAATCACAGCGGACCCACCAGACATATCCATATTCATTCCAGCCAGAGAGTTATTTGGTTTCAAATTTATTCCACCAGTGTCAAAAGTTACACCTTTTCCAACCAAAACAATCGGCTTTTCTGATTTCTTACCACCAAAATATTCTATAATTATAAATTTAGATTCTTCGTCTGATCCGCGACCAACAGATAAAATAGCGCGCATATTTTGTTTTTCCATTTCTTTTTCACCCAAAACAGTCACTTTCACTGGTAAATTTTTTACCGCCTCTTTTGCCTTCTGCGCTAGAATTCCTGGCGTCATGTCGCCACCTGGCATATTTGATAAAGTTCTAGTTTTATTAACTTCTTCTGCAATCACGTGCCCTTTTAAGATAGCTTTTTCTGTT
Source organism: Minisyncoccota bacterium (assembly GCA_035403785.1). Taxonomy (GTDB): domain Bacteria; phylum Patescibacteriota; class Minisyncoccia; order Phycocordibacterales; family UBA9973; genus UBA9973. The sequence goes on from DAONFW010000006.1 coordinate 55,349, forward strand.
TCTTTAAAAACGCCCAAAACATTTACTTCTTTTACAAAAGTACCTTCTTTCTTTGATTTATATTCAAGAAATTCATAATTTGCAAAATCCAACTGTGAGCCAATTATTTCACCAAGTTCAGCGTCAGAAATTTTTATATCTTTAAATTTAAAATCATTAAAATCAAAACAAATCTTTTCAGCTTTTGCTTTCTTTGCAATTAAAATAACTTTTCTAATCAGCAAAAATAATTTGCGCAAAGTCATTTTTTCATCGCATTTTACAAAAAGAGTTTTTCTGCCGTCTTCTTTGACTATTTCATCTTGATTCTTGCTACCCACAGAAACAAAAACAAATTCTTTTTCATTTATATTATTTAATGTTTTGAAAGTTATTTTCATGATATTTATCTATTAATAATTTAATAATTCTTTTATTGGTCTAAATTTATTATCTTTTTTTAGTTTTTCTTCAAAATATCTTTTATCTTTCCAATACACTTTATAAGCATTTGCGGATTGTTTTGAATTAATAATACGATAATTGTCCCCAACAATTTCTATCGCGCAACAATTGTCTAATGCAATTGCCGCACTTTTGGTTTTTTTCATTAATATTTTTAATTCTGGTTTTCGATCTTTTTCAACATCATAATGCGGACAAGATACAGCTGAGATAAAATTTAAACCGCTAACTTTTATTAAACTAGCCTTAGGATCATAAAATTTTTTAGAATCTGAGCTTGCATATTTAAACCAACAAACAGCACCAGCACTTAAACCAGAAAACACCACTCCTTTTTTAATCGCTTTTTTAAAAATTTTATCAACTCCTTTTCTCTTCCATATATTCATCATTTTAAGAGTATTACCACCACCAACGTAAACAATATCTGCCGATAAAATCTTTTTTTCAATATCTTTTTTAGAAATTTTTTCTTTCAATAAAAGCAAATTATCTACTTTACATTTAAGTTTTTTACCAAAGTAATTCTGCGCAACAGAAACATAGCCTTCAGAATCAGAACTAGCCGTCGGTACAAAAAGTAATTTAGGATTTTTTTTACCTGTTAATTTAATTATTTCCCGATCTATCTTTTTTGTTTCTATTTTATGACCAGGTCTTCCTATTTCCCCTCCACCAATAGCTATTATTTTCCTCATGTGTTTATTTACTCCATATTAGAAAACCTCTCATCAATTCTTTCCATATCTCTTGGAAACATT
>DAONFW010000007.1:0-36372 GCA_035403785.1 Minisyncoccota bacterium
AATACTCATTTATTAAGTCTAGTAAAAAGTGCCAAATGTGTTTAGACATTACCAAAATCCATTGACGTATCTTTTCATATGTGGTATATTCCAACAGGAATAAAAACGTTATTTAATTTTTTTAAAAATATATAAATTTTGGAGGACAAAATTATGAGTTTACCATCAAGTTTAGATCGTTTGTTGTTAATGCGGCATGCAAGTTTTGATCCAAAAGGAAAATGGGAATTAAATGAATTTGGGAGAGCAGAAATAGAAGCTGTCTCTCAAAAATTACGAGACTCCCATTTCATTGATCAAAATAATCTAAAGCAAGTTGTTGTTCTAACTTCTCCAATCCGGAGAGCCGTACAGACAGCTGAGCTCGTTTCAAAAAATCTTGGTTTAGATGTTCCACAAAAAAGGGAATGGCTTTATTTGGAAAATTGCAGGGATTCTAATTTGATGAGTTTTGAGTTTGGTATCGGAAAAGAAGCAAAAATAACTGGAGCAAAAACAGTTTTATGTATTTCGCATCACCCTGTGATTGAATCTTTTATAGATTATATCTGCAGGAAATCGGGGCATCATTTTGCTCCGGTCGATGATTTAAAGAATTCTGAAATTCTTGTTTTAAATTTAAAGAATTTTGGAGTTACTTTATTGTCTCCAATTGTGCATTCACATCATTTTTAAAAAATTAAAAAAGTTTTAACAGTAAAGCATTTTGGTTTTTTAAACCAGAATGCTTTTTAATTTATGCTTATTTTTTTATTTAGAATTATTTTTTCTGTTCTATCTGCTCATTTATTTTTTTAATAAATTCTTTGATAGAAATATTTTCTAATTTTTCATCATTTCTACCTTCTACTGTGAGTTTACCCGATTCTTTTTCTTTATCACCAATAACTATAATATGTGGCACTTTTTGCATTTTTGCAGCGCGAATTCTTTTTCCCAGAGACTCGTTTGAAGAATTTAATTCTACTCTAACATCTGCATTTTTTAATTCAGTATAAATTTCATCTGCAAAATCTACTTGTTTCTCACTGATTGGTAAAATTACTATTTGTGTTGGTGACAACCAAAGAGGGAAGGCTCCGGCGTAGTGTTCAATAATCATTCCCATAAATCTTTCAAGACTTCCAGAAATTGCTCTGTGTATCACAACCGGTCTTTCTTTTTCTCCTTTTTCGTTTGTGAAAGATAAATCAAATCTTTCTGGTAGATTAAAGTCGCATTGGATTGTAGATAACTGCCATTCACGCCCGATAGAATCTTTGAACATAAAGTCCAATTTTGGTCCGTAAAAAGCGGCTTCTCCTTCGACTCTTTTGTAATTTAATTTATTTTCTTTTGCGGCGTTTTCTAGCGCTTCTTCGGCAACTCTCCAGCCGTCTTCGTCACCCAAATATTTTGATAAATCTTTTCCTCGTACAGAAAGAGAAACCCAATAATTATTCATCATATCAAAAGCTGTGAAAAATTCTCTAATGATAGAAACGATAGTTCCGACTTCTTTTTCTATCTGATCTCTTCTACAGAATAAATGTCCGTCGTCTTGAGTGATAGAACGAACACGAGTTAAACCACCAAGTTGGCCAGATTTTTCATCACGGTAAACTGTTGCTGGTTCAAAATATCTTACCGGCATATCACGATAAGAGAACTGGTCGTCTGCGAATATTTGCATATGATGCGGACAGTTCATTGGCTTCATGAAGAACTTGTCTTCTTTTCCTTGGACTCTGAATAATTCATCTCCGAATTTTGCTGCGTGTCCAGAAGTTTCATAAAGTTTTTCTTTTGCAATGTGTGGTGTCCAAACTTGTGAATAGCCCTTATTTTTATGTAAGTCCCAAAGAAAATCAGTAACAGCTTTTCTGATAATCATTCCTTTTGGTTTGATTAGAGGCAATCCTGGTCCGATTAATTCAGAAGTTGTGAATAAACCAAGTTCGTGTCCAAGTTTTTTGTGGTCACGTTTTTTTGCTTCTTCTCTTTGAGCTATAAAATTTTCTAATTCTTCTTTTGTTTCAAAAGCTAAACCATAAATTCTAGTTAGCATTTTGTTATTTTCATCTCCTCGCCAATATGCGCCAGCGATTCTATCCAGTTTAAAACTATCTGGAGAAATTTCTTTTGCTGGATTTTTTGAATGTCCACCTCGACACAAATCTGTAAAGTTTCCAAAAGTATAAAGAGTAATTTTTTCATCTTTATCAGCTATCTCGTTTATTAATTCTGTTTTGTATTCATTATCTCTAAAATATTCTAACGCTTCTGCTTGTGTTTTTTCTTCTACTTTAAAATCTTGCCAGCTTTTCAAAATTTCTCGCATCTTTTTCTCAATTTTTGGCAGATCTTTATCCGAAATAGGGGACTTCATGTCAAAATCATAATAAAATCCGTTTTCAATAACTGGGCCGATTGTTACTTTAGTTTCTGGATAAATTTCTAAAACCGCTGCCGCTAATAAGTGCGCAAGAGAATGTCTCACATTATGTATTTTTTCGTTCGTTTCCATATTCTTTGTATTCTTTATTAATTTATTATATTTGTTAATAATATTTTGTTAATTTGTAAAAAGTAAAATAAAATCGCCCCGACAAAAATGAAAAATATTCCATTCCTGTCGGGGCGAGTCTAATCGCGGTTCCACCCAACTTTTTTCTCTTTTATTTGCTTAATTTTGACAGATTAGCCATTTTCTCGGTCCTAATTTTAGGATTACGGTTGGTAGCCGCAACAATCTCTGCTGTTTATATGATAACATTTATTTTTTAAAAAACAATAATTTGCTTTTTTATCAAAATAAAGTATACTTATTTGTATGGTAGTAAGAATGAGACATACAAAATCGCATACAGCTAACAGGCGTTCTCATCATGCGCTTAAGAAGACTAACTTCACAAGTTGCAGTAATTGTAGTGCCCCAAAGAAACCTCATATGGTTTGTTCAGTTTGTGGCCAGTACAAAGGCAAGAAGGTTTTAGACTTAGTGAAGAAGACAGAAAAGAAGCAGAAGAAGGCAAAAGCAAAAAAAGCTGAAGCGAAATAAATAATTTTTTATTTGTTTTTATAAACAAAAATAATGGCAAATAGGCACCTTTCAAGATCAATAGTTCTCCAGACGCTTTTTGAGTGGGATTTTAATAGTGGAGAAAATATTGATATTAAGGCAACTGTCGAGCGAAATTTAAGAGAGTTTGCGCCGGGATTGGAAGATGACGCTTTCGTTATTTCTTTGATTGAGCAAGTTTTAAAAAAGCGTTCTGTTATTGATGAAATAATAGAAAAAGCCGCACCAGAGTGGCCTTTGGACAAAATTTCTGTTGTTGATAGAAATATTCTAAGAATAGGGCTGACAGAACTTTTGTTTGGAGACCGAAAACAAGTTCCACCTAAAGTTGCAATCAACGAAGCTATCGAATTAGCTAAAACTTTCGGTGGAGAAAATTCTAGTAAATTCGTAAACGGAGTGTTAGGCGCTGTTTACAAAGAAATTGGTGAGCCTGGAAAAGAAGAACAAAGTAAAAAGAAAAAAAATAACGAACCAGTCGATATTACCAAATTGCCAATAGAAAAATTGGGTGGAGCCTTGGTTTTTGCAAAAAAAGATAATCAAATTTATTTTGGTTTAGTGCATGATGTATTCGGCTATTGGACTTTATCAAAAGGACACATAGAAGAAAGCGAAGATCCAAAAGATGGGGTTGCTAGAGAAATAAAAAAAGAAATTGGCCTTGATATCAAAATAATTGAGAAATTGGGCGAAAATGAATATGTTGCTTCACATCCAGAAAAGGGGAAGCTAAGAAAGCAGGTGATTTATTATCTAGCAGAAAGTGAATATAGAGAAATGCAATTAGAAAGTTCTGGTGGACTAGATGGAGCAAGATGGTTTCAGCTTTCAGAAATTCCTGAACTTAGAATTTACAACGACATCATTCCTTTGATTTCTAAGGCAATAGATATTATTTCAAAATTTAAGTAACTTAAAGTTTTTATGATAGATTTTTCAGAATTTGAGAAAAAAACAAAAATAGTTTTTAAGGATAAAGGTTTGCTAAAACAAGCTTTTATTCACCGTTCTTATATTAACGAAAATCCCTCTGTTGGATTGTCACACAATGAAAGATTAGAATTTCTAGGTGACGCGGTTTTGGAATTAGTAGTTACAGATTATTTATATAGAAAGTATCCAAATAATTCAGAAGGGGAGCTTACTGCTTTTCGTTCTGCTTTGGTGAATGCAATAATTATTTCAGATATTGCTTCTGATCTTGGTATGAATGATTTCTTGTTGCTTTCCAAGGGGGAGTCAAAAGACAAAGGAAAAGCGCGACAATATATTTTAGCGAATACTTTTGAAGCTTACGTTGGAGCAGTTTATCTTGATCAAGGATATGAAATTGCAAATAAATTTATTACGAAAGTAGTTTTGCCGCATACAGAAGAAATAGTTTCAAAAAGACTTTGGAGAGATTCAAAAAGTTTGGTTCAAGAAAAAGCTCAAGAGTATGTTGGGTACACCCCAGCGTATAAAGTTTTGGCTGAGTCTGGACCAGATCATGATAAACATTTTACTATTGGAATATATTTCGGTTCAGAATTAATAGCTGAAGGAAAAGGAAAGTCTAAACAAGAGGCAGAACAGAAAGCAGCAGAAGCGGCATTAAAATTAAAAAATTGGCTTGATTAATTAATATGCGACTTAAGAACCTTGAAATTAACGGCTTTAAATCTTTTGCCAAAAAAACTAATCTTGAATTTCAAAGTCCAGTTGTTTGTATTGTTGGTCCAAACGGATCAGGGAAATCGAACGTAGTAGAATCACTTCGCTTCGTTTTGGGAGAACAGTCTATGAAATCAATGCGTGGAAAAGCCGGAACGGACTTGGTCTTTAAAGGTTCAAAAAATCTTCCGAAAGCTTCTCGCGCTTCGGTAACTATTCATTTGGACAACAGAGATAAAATTTTCAAAATGACAAATGAAGCTGGCGAAAGTGTAGATTTAAATTACGACACTATTTCAATTTCTCGTGAAGTTTACGCTGATGGCGTTAATAAATATATGTTAAACGGCTCAGAAGTTAGACTAAAAGATATTAATAATCTTTTGGCTTCTGTAAGTATCGGTTCTTCTGGCCATCATATAATTTCGCAAGGAGAAGCAGACAGAATTTTGAATGCTTCTTCCAGAGAAAGAAGAGAAATGATCGAAGATGCTTTGGGCCTGAAAATATATCAATATAAAATAAGAGAAGCAGAAAGAAAATTAGCTAGAACAGGAGAAAACATGAAAGAAATTTCCATGTTGCGAAGAGAAATAATTCCGCATTTGAATTTCTTAAAAAAACAAGTAGAAAAATTTGAAAAAGCAAAAGAGATGAAGATTAATTTGGTTAGTCTTTATCATGAATATCTAAAAAAAGAGAACTTTTATCTTGAAACAGAAAAGAAAAATTTGGCTGTTGAAAAAGATGGTTTGCTTACTGAAATTGCAGGTATTACAGCTTTGATTTCTGAGGAAAAAGATTCTGAAGAAAAGAAAGAAAATAATCAAGAAAGAGAAGAATTAAAGAGATTGGAAGAAAAAATCTCTCAAATTCGTATTGCAAAAAGTGAAATAGAAAGAAGACTTGGAAGAATCGAAGGAATGATCGAAATGGAAGAGAGCAGAAGTTCTGTTCAGGAAATTAAAACAGAAACAGAAGAAAATCCTCGTATTTTAGTTGAACGTGAGGAATTCGATTCTTTTTTCAAAGAAGCAAACGAGTATCTAGAAGAAGCGATGTATATGGATGTTTTAGAAAACATTGCGCCACTTTTGGGTAAAATTAAAGATATTCTCGATAGATTTGCAAAGAATTTTGAGCGAAAAAACTCAAGTAATTCTGCTATGTCTAGTTCTAAACCAGAAACGACATCAAGTTCTAATCTAGAAGAGTTGAAAAATACTCAGAAAGAAATTTTGGCCCAGATGCAGGAAATTCAAGATGAAGAAATAAAAATTTCTGAAACTATTGCTATTTTGAAGAACAAAATGGCTATTAGTCTTGAACTAGAAAGGAATAAAGAAAGAGAAAAATTCAATTTGAGAGTAAAAAACCAAGAGCTAAATTCTGCTTTGCAGATGGTTTCAGTTAGAGAAGAAAATTTGAATAAAGAAAACGAAGCTTTCGAAAATGAATTAAGAGAAGGAAATGTCTTAGTCGGTGCAGATATTTTGGGTTATAAAAATTTTGAAATAACTGATCAGTTTGATAGATTTTCTCAAGAAGAATTGAGAAGAAAAATTGAGAGAATCAAAATCAAACTAGAAGACGCTGGGGCTGGTGGTGGTAGTGAAGTTTTGAAAGAATATCAAGAAATTTCTAGTCGAGAACAGTTTTTGTCTAAAGAAATGGAAGATTTGTCGTTAAGTATGGAATCTTTGAAAAAACTAATGACTGATTTGAAAGCAAAAATTGATGAAGAATTTAAACGAGGCATAGAAAAAATAAATATAGAGTTTAAAGAATTTTTTGCGCTTATGTTCAATGGTGGAACAGGTAGTCTTGCTGTAACTACTGAAACAAAAAAGAAAAAAATAGAAATTTCAGAAGATGGCGAAGAACAAGTTGTGGAAGATGAAGATGAAGAAGAAGTTCCAGAACAGGGAATAGAGATAAATGTCTCTTTGCCACACAAGAAAGTAAAAGAACTAAACGCGTTATCCGGAGGGGAAAGATCTTTGACTTCTATCGCACTTCTTTTTGCTATGTCACAAGTAAATCCACCGCCTTTTCTAGTGCTAGACGAAACAGACGCAGCCCTTGATGAAGCAAATTCTAGAAAATACGGCGATATGATAGAAAAACTTTCTAAACATTCACAACTTATCGTAGTGACTCACAACAGAGAGACTATGTCCCGTGCAGGCGTGCTTTATGGAGTCACGGTTGGCGCAGACGGTGCTTCTAAACTTCTATCTGTAAAGTTTGAAGAGGCAACTGCAATTGCTAAATAATCTTTATTTTCCAAGCTATTTAAGCTTGACTTTTCTATATATCTATGATATGATATTTAAGTATTTTGTTCATTCAAAACATTCGTATTTTTTATTTTTAATAAATAGTGAATTGTCTTAAGTTATTAATTTATTTTAATGATTTGGGACAATTCACATATTAAATTAATCTAAAAAATTACAACGATGAAAAAGACATTTTTTGTAATTGCTGTTATTATTGCATTAATAATGGTTATTTGGCCAGTTGTTATTTTGATTGCTGGTGTTTTTTCCTTCAGTGGTGATGTGGCAAACATGCTATCACTGGGATTGATATATAAAATCCAGCCAGCAGGATTTGAAGAACTAGGAGGAATTTGTTTTTTGTTCATGTATGTTTTTGGGATTATTATTTTGTCAGGGATTATAGAAGACAAAAAATAATATTTGGGGATAGACCGTCGCGACGAAAGTTGCGACGGTTTTTTATTGCACTTTTATTTCTGCTTCTTTATTTTCTAAATTTAATTTAAGCTTCTCTTCTTTTCCTTTTATGATAGTTTCAGGTTGAAAAGCTTTTGAAAGTTTCAAAATATTTTTTGTAACAGACATGTTGCCGTCTTTATTTAATTTTATTTCTATCAACATGCCTTGCATTGTGTCAGGAGAGAAATATTGATCAAAAATAAAGTTTCCTAAAGAGTATGCGATAAAGCCGTCTTTGTAAACTTCTGTATCTTGCGAAACGTGTGGGTGGTGGCCGATAACTATTTTTGCGCCGTTGTCTATTGCTGAATGCGCTAAATATTCTTGTCTAGAATTGTGTACTTTTTTATACTCTTCGCCAAAATGGAAAGATACTATCAAGTAATCGCATTTTGTAGCTGCGTTTTTTACTATTTCAGCGAATCTTGGATTATTAGCCAAAAGAACACCAGCTTGAGTTTCGTTTGTTTTCAACCAATCTGGGCCGACGTCTGTGAATGCTAGATAGCCGATTTTCATGCCATATTTTTCTATGATTACCGGATTTTCTGCTTCTGTTGAATTTACACCTCCGCCAATGTATTGAATTTCATTTTCTTTTAATCTAGCTAACGTATCTGCGAAAGCATCGCGACCCCAGTCGCCAGCGTGATTGTTTGCAATCGAAAGAACGTTAAATCCAGCACTCTTCAAAACAGGAATCACTGATGGATTCATTCTGAAAGAATACAAATTTCTTCTATCTTGACCTTGGTCTGAAGCTGGACCTTCTAGATTCGCAAAAGCGATATCAGCTTTTTTAATTAATGGAATTACATTTTTAAACATCATGGAATAATCTCCGTTGAAGTTTTTCATAACAGAATTTTTTACACCTCTGTCTAACATCATGTCTCCGCCAAAAAACAAGGTGACAAAGTCTGGTTCTTTTTCTTCTACAAAATTTTGATCTTGTTTTGTCCAAGCGATGCTTGCTTCTTTTTCTGTGCCATAAAAAACATTTTTTCTTAAATAATTAACTATATTTTGAGTGTCTTTTAATCTATCTGGACTTTGTAATAAAGCAATTCCAATTTTTCTCGCATTTTCACCTCCAAGTGGCAGAGAAAAAACAGAAAGTGCCGTTTGCTTTGCTTCGTCTGTGTAACCTCTTTTGCCGCCTAAATATCCATCTAAGTCTAGAAACTGACTGTTGTTGAACCAAGTGTGTTTTTTATTATTAAAACTTTTTAGAGTAGTTAATTGCAGTAAGTCTTGATGATTTATGTATAAATATCTCCCAAATTGAAACAGGTCGGAAGCAGTAGATTTATTTTTTTCAGAAAGTCCGCTTGGGTCTGCAAAAGAAGTTGAAGTAAGTTTCAAATCTTGAACTTTTGCATTCATTTTTTGAATAAAATTATCTCGTGTAAAACTTTCAGCGATAATTTCTGCAGCGTCATTGCTTGATTCTAGAAGTAGGGGATAAGTTAAATCAGAAAGTTTTATTTTTTCACCTAAATAAAAACCTCCGTTTTCACCGTAAGTATTAAGAGCTTTTTGGGAAACTTGAGCTATCTTGTCGGATTCCTGATTTTCAGTAGATATCGTTGCGGTGAAAAGTTTTGAAACAGAAGCTATTGGATAAATAATATCTTTATTCTTTTCAAGAATAATTTTTCCTGTTTCCAAATCACCAATCAAATATGCTGTAGCGCTTACCTTGGGTGGAGTAGCTTTCTTTTTTGTAAAATAAAAAAATTCTTCGCCTTTTTCTCTATTCGGTTCTAAACTGTAATTGTGTATTGAGTCATAATTTGCGCTTAAAAAATTAAAAAACATCCAGATCACTCCGGTTATCGTCAAACTAATAACAAAGAATTTGAATCTTCTACTTGTCGTGTACATAATTTTTAATTAATTTTAAAACTAAATCAAAATATAGTCTATGTTTTTTCTTTCTAAATCTACCGACTTAACTTTGATTTTTACGTTATCTCCTATTTTATACTTTTTTTTGTGTTTTTGCCCGATTAGTTCAAATCTTTTTTCGTCAAAATTATAAAAATCATCTTGCATGTTTCTTAACATGATTAGGCCTTCGCATTTTGTTTCTTTTTCTTCAACGTACATGCCCCATTTTGTGATGCCGCTAACAATGCCATCAAATTCTTTTCCAATTCTTTCTGACATGTATTCTGCTTGTTTGTATTTTATAGAAGTTCGTTCTGCGTCCGTTGCTTTCTTTTCTTGTTCCGAACATTTTTTAGAAATTTTTTCATACATTTCTAATTTTTCTTTCTCGATTTTTTTCCCAGTTAAATAATCCTGCAGAAATCTATGCACAATAATGTCTGGGTATCTTCTGATTGGGGAAGTGAAATGTGTGTAGTATTCAAAAGCTAAACCGTAATGCCCGATATTTTCTGTGGAATAAATTGCTTTTGCCATTGATCTGATTACTGCCTTACTGATAGTTTCTTTTTCGTTTTTTCCTGTTAACTTTTCTAATAATTTATTTATTTCTTTTGGTGGAATTATGCCGTCTTTGGTTGCAAGATTGTGCCCCATACCACGTAAAAATGTTTGCAAGTCATGCATTTTTTCTTTGCTGGGCATATCGTGAACTCTGTATACAAAAACTCCTTCTTTTTTTGTTTTTTTTGAAATTAATTCAGCGACTTTTTTGTTTGCCAACAACATTAATTCTTCTATTAACTTATTAGAATCACCTCTGACTTTTTTTATAACTTTAATAGGCTTAGAATTCTCATCTAAAACAAATCTTACTTCTTCTTGGTCCAAAGACATTGCGCCTTTTTCGAAACGTTCTTTGTTTAATTTTTTTGCCAAGTTGTTTAGAATAGTTAGCTCTTTGTGATATGGGAGTTTTTCATCATAAATTGCTTTTTCTGCTTCTTGATAAGTAAAACGTTTTCTTGAATGAATTACAGTTTTTCCATACCATTCGAATTTTACTTTTGCATTTTTATCCAAAACAAAAACTGCGCTCATGGTTAGTCTGTCTTTGTTGGGCACAAGAGAGCATAGGTCATTTGATAAAATTTCCGGCAGCATTGGAATTGTTCTGTCTACTAGATAAACAGAAGTCGTGCGTTTTTTTGCTTCTTTATCTAATTCGCTACCTATTTTTACATAATTAGAAACATCAGCAATGTGTATGCCGATTTCGTATTCGGAATTTCCTAATTCTTTGAAAGAAATAGCATCGTCAAAATCTTTTGCGTCTTCTGGATCGATAGTGAAAGTTAAAGTTTTTCTGAAATCTTTTCTTTTTGCGTAATCTTCTGATTTTATGCCAGCTTTTTTAATTCTTTCAGCTTCAGATTCTACAGAATTTGGTAGGGAAGAGTCAAAGCCTTTTTCGAGCGCGATTGCCTGCATCTCTGTTTCGTTTTTTCCAGCTTTTCCGATGACTTTTAAAATTTCGCCAGTTGGATTTTCTTGTTCTTTTTCCCAACTTGTTATTTTAACTAAAACTTTTTCTCCAATTTTTGCGCCTTTTAATTTTTCTGGATTAACAAAAATGTCCGCGTACATTTTTATGTCATCTGGGATCAAAAATATTTTATTTTCTTTCTGTGCTAGAATTCCAACAAAGTTTTCTTTTGCGCGTGAGATTATTTTTAGAACTCTACCAGTTTCTTGCCCTCTTTTTTGAGATAAAATTTCTATCTGAACAGTATCGCCATTTAGCGCAGTGTTTAAAAATCTAGAATCTATCTCTACGTCTGCCTCTTTTTTCTCAATAGTTACATAACCAGTGCCTTTCGTATTTACTGAAATAATACCCTCAAATGTTTGTTTTGTTTGTTTAGATTGTTTTTTGTTTATTTTCTGAGCACCTCTTCTGTTTTTGTAGTGTTTTCGCATTTATTTAAATAATATTAATACATATTAAATATAGCATAAAATAACAAGATAAAGTTGCTTTTTAGAATGTTTATGTTAATATAATCAGTATGTTAAAAATTAGATTACAAAGAATAGGAAGAAAAAACGACCCGTCTTTTAGAGCCGTTTTGACTGATTCTAAAAACAGTACAAAAAGTGGAAGGTTTTTGGAAATAGTTGGGACATACAATCCAAAAGCTGGTGAGACTAAGTTTGATGCAGAAAGAATCAAATATTGGATTTCAAAAGGAGCGAAAGTTTCTGATACAATGCATAACTTTCTAGTTCACCAAAAACTTATTGAAGGTAAAAAGAAAAACGTTTTATCTAAGAAAAAGCCTACTCTAAAGAGAAAAGAGTTGAAAGCTAAAAAATAATTTTATATAATTCTGATATAAGCAGTTTAGTCGGGAAACTGCGAGGAAAAAATTATAAAGTAAGACTGAAATACACTAAATATGCAAGAGACTGACAAGGTGTTCTTAGAGTACGTTGTAAAAGCTCTAGTTGACAATCCGAACGATGTAAAAATCGATCGTACTGTTGACGAAATGGGTGTTCTTATAAGTCTTTCTGTTAACCCAGCTGATATGGGTAAAATAATAGGAAGAATGGGAAACACAGCAAAAGCTATCCGTACACTTCTTCGTGTGATTGGTATGAAGAATAACGCTCGCGTTAATCTAAAGATCAATGAACCAGAAGGAAGCACAAGACCTGCAAGTAGCCCTTCAACAAAAACAGTTGACCAGGCTATGGAAGATTTGAAAGGAATATAATTTGAATTGAAAAAGTTTTTAAAAAAGACTCAGAGCAATCTGGGTCTTTTTGATTATTAACAGTTATTATAAATAGAGAGTTTTTTTGAAATCAATTAAGTGTTATAATTAAATCAAATATAATATTTGTGTTTTATTATGTGTTTATTATAATTTATTATTAATTTAAAAATTTTATTATGAAAAATGTAAAGAAGATTGTTTTGTTTAGTTTTATGTTTCTGTTTGTCTTTGCTTTTACTTTTGGTTTGGCAAACAGAACAGAAGCAGCTTCTGGTTGTTCAGCTGTGGCTTCTGGAGATTGGAGCGTTGGAGCAATTTGGAATTGTGATGTTGGAGGTGCTCGTGTTCCTACAGCTGATGATGCTGTTTATATCACAAATTATGTAGTTACTATACCAACTGGATATGCCGCTGAAGCACTTTCAGTTGGTATAAATAACGATTCTGCACCAGCTGGAATTACAATCGCAGGAAGTGGTACTCTTTCTTCAAGTCAAAATGTTGTTTTAGGTGCTCCAGCAGGAGGTATTAATAATACTTTGTCAGTTGGTACAGGAATTTTAATTGTTAAAGACGGATTAGTTATTACTGGTGGTGGTGCATTAGGCGCTTCAGAAGTTACTGTTTCTACAGGAACTATACATGTTGATAATAGCGTAAGTTTTGTAGGTGATATGTCTACTGCAAAATTAACTTCTACTGGGACTAGTTCTATTTATGTAGGTGGTAATTTTGGATTAACTAATATGGGAACGTTTGACGGAACTGGAAGTACTTTGTTTTTAGATGGAGCTACTTCACAAATACTAGGAGCTTCTACGGGATACAATCATGTTTATGTAGCTAATACTTCAGGTGGAGTTATCTTGTCACCCGGAACAACTACAATTAATGGTACACTTCAAATTTTTTATAGTCTTGGTTCAACTGCTTTCGATATAGCTGATGCGGATCTGACTGTTCTTGGCGCAACTTCTATTGGCGCTGATGCGTCTTTGATCGTTTCTAGTACCACTGGAACAAAAACTTTTACAGGAGATGTTGATGTTTTAACCGGAGGATATTGGAATGAACAAGTAGCGGAAGATATTTCTTTTGGTGGTAATTTTATAAATAATGGAACTCTTATCGCTTTAGCTGGCAACCATACTTTTACTGGTCTTCTTAAATCCATAGGAGGAACAACTACTAATAAATTTTCAAATCTTATAATTGATGGAACTATTAGTAATATTGGAGACTTGACAGTTTCTACTGCCTTGACTGGTGCAGGAATTTTAACGAATACTAATAACTGTACCCTTGATATTAAAGGAACAATAAGTGCAGACATCGTCGCGACAGCACCTGGAAATATAGTACTTTATAGTAAGAACGGTGATCAAACAGTAAGAACTGAGGATTATGTTAATCTTTATTTAGTGGGCTCTGGAATTAAAACTATATCTGCTGGTCTTGATATCGCTGGAGATTTGTATGTTGCCAATGGTGTTACCGCTGATTTAACAGGTGATTCAACTGTTAATCGATTAGCAATCGTCAGTCAAACACCAGTAGTTCCTGGTGTTTGGGGAGCAGTTGGTTCCGTAAATCTAGTAGATCACGAAAGTGCTTCTATAACAGGAGCTGGCTCTATCACAGTTCCAGATATTACTCCTCCAACTGTTGCAATCACAATGTCTGATTATGATTTAACAGTAGGAGAAACTGCAACTATAACATTTACTTTTTCAGAAGCTCCAGTAGATTTTGGAGACACAGATGTAACAGTTGAAAACGGAACAATTTCCTCTGTTGTTGCAACAGGAGATCCGCTAGTTTTTACTGCGACATTTACTCCAACAGCAGGAATATCTGATACGACTAATATAGTCACAGTTGGAAAAGATTGGACAGATGTAGCTTCAAATCCTCCAGCAGTAACAACCGTTTCTGCAAACTACACAATCAATACTATTAGAGCTAGAACAACTTCCACCGGCTCCTACGCAGCAGGTCACACCCCAAGCTACATCGCTACTCCAACTGTCACTCCTACCACTACTTCAACATCAACACTGTTTGTCTTCACTAAACTCCTAAAATACTCTATGATAAACAATGACGTAAAAGAACTCCAAAAGTTCTTAAACACTCATGGTTATCAAGTAGCTACTACAGGAGCAGGTTCACCAGGACATGAGACAAACTACTTTGGTACTTTAACCAAAAAAGCAGTCATTAAGTTCCAATTAGCCAACAAGCTAGTAGGTGATGGTATCATTGGTCCTAAGACGAATGCAGTGATAAATAGTTTGAACAAATAAGGAATAGTGAATAATTTAAAAACCCAGATTACTCTGGGTTTTTTTATTTGCATTTATTTCTTAAAATTTATACACTAAATTTGTCATGAATTTTCATATAAT
Organism: Minisyncoccota bacterium; assembly: GCA_035403785.1. Lineage (GTDB taxonomy): Bacteria > Patescibacteriota > Minisyncoccia > Phycocordibacterales > UBA9973 > UBA9973. The sequence goes on from DAONFW010000007.1 coordinate 14,546, forward strand.
TACAATTTTTCCAGACATTTTCGACTCTTATTTGAACGAGTCTATTATTGGTCGTGCGATAAAAAATAAGAAAATTTCTGTTAAGTTTTACAATCCAAGGGATTTTGTAAAAGATAAAAATAAAACTGGTTTCAAGCCAGTTGATGACAAGCCATATAGTGGTGGGCCAGGAATGGTGATGAAAGCTGAGCCTGTTTTGAAAGCGGTTGAAAAAGCAGTTTCTAAAATAAACAAAAATAAAAAAGGCAAAGTTCTGATAATTAATTTTGTGCCGAGTGCAGAAAAATTCACTACTGATTTTGCGAAAAAAGTTTCTAAAAAATATACTGATATTATTTTAATCTGTGGTAGATATGAGGGTATAGATGTGCGAGTTGATAAAATTTTAAAAACAAAAAAAATTTCTATTGGTGACTATGTGTTGACCGGTGGAGAATTGCCAGCGATGATCTTGATAGATTGTATTTCTAGACAGATTGAAGGTGTATTGGGAAAATATGAAAGTCTAGAAGAAGAGAGAGTTTCTAGTAGTGAAGTTTACACCAGACCAGAAGTTTTGAAATATAAAAATAAAAATTACAGAGTGCCAAAAGTTTTATTATCTGGTAATCATAAAGAAATAGAAAATTGGAAATTAAAGCAAAAAGTTTCAAAAGTCGAAAAGTAGTTTATTATTAATTATTTTTTATAAAAATATGAGAATAGAAGAAGATGTTAAATTAGATTATGCAGATGTTTTGATTAGACCAAAGAGAAGCACGTTAACTTCAAGAAAAGATGTTGTTTTAGAAAGAGAATTTAACTTTTATCACTCAAAAAAGACTTGGAAGGGAATTCCAATTATGACTTCCAATATGGCGACTTGTGGAACTTTTGAAATGGCAAAAGTTTTATCTAAATACAAAATAATAACTACTTTTCATAAATATTATAAAGTAGAAGATTACAAGAAATTTTTTCAAGAATTTAACGACCCAGATTTTGTTTCCTACACGTTAGGAATTAGAGACGAAGATATAGCGCAGCTTAAAGAAATGATCGCTAATAATTTAATAAATAATTTTTCTTTTATTTGTATTGACGTGCCAAATGGATATTTAGAAAGATTTGAAGATGCAATAAAATTAGTGCGTTCACTTTGTCCTGATCATATTATTATTGCAGGAAATGTGGTGACAAACGAAATGACAGAGCAGATAATTTTGTCTGGTGCAGATATTGTAAAAATCGGAATTGGTCCTGGCTCTGCCTGCACTACAAGAAGAATGACTGGAGTTGGTTACCCACAACTTTCGGCTGTAATAGAATGCGCAGATGCGGCTCACGGAATATCAAATGGCCAAGGCGGGCACGGTTTGGTGATCGCTGACGGTGGTCAGCAATATCCATCTTGCGTGGCAAAAGCTTTTTGCGGGGGAGCAGATTTTAATATGTTCGGTTCAATGTTTTCTGGATTTGATGAAAGTGCAGGAGAGATTATAGAAAAAGATGGAAAAAAATTTAAAGAATATTTTGGTTCTTCTTCGAATAAAGCGTTGTTGGAGTTTTACGGGAAAAAGGGGAATTACAGAGCGTCAGAAGGCAGACATGTTTTGATGCCATACAAAGGACCAATAGATAATTTCTTGCAAGATTTGTTAGGGTCATTAAGAAGTACTGGAACTTATATCGGCGCAATGAGGTTAAAAGACTTTCCTAGAAGAGCTACTTTTATTAAAGTTAATAGGCAGCTTACTACTTATTTGGAAAAGTATGATTTGGGGGATTAAAAAGTCATTTTCCCTAATACACATTTGACAAAAAAGCAAAAATTTGATAGGTTATAAACAACAGACAGATTGAGTTTCGGATGTATTCTCAGATTATTATTAGTTGGTTTATTATTAATAATTTAATCAATATCCGAAATATATAAAAAAAGTTAAAAAGAAGAACTAATCTCGTGTTTTTCTTTTTGTCTTTTTGGTCAATTTTGGTTTTTGATATTTTGCAAAAATATGCATAAGCAAAACAAGCGCCCAAAGAAGTACTTTTCGAAGTACAAAAAGCCATTAATAGAGTTTCCTAATCTAATCGAACCACAAGTAAAATCATTCAAGTGGTTGCTTGAAGATGGAATCAAAGAAGTTTTGAAAGAATTTTCTCCAATACAAGATTATTCTGGAAAAAAGTTCCAACTTGATTTCACTTCATTTTCTATCGAAGAACCAAAGCATGATGAAATTTCTGCAAAAAGAAATAAAGCATCATATCAGGGTCTTTTGAAAGTTAGAGTAAAACTAGCAAATAAAATTCTTGGAACTGTGAAAGAGCAAGAAGTTTTTATGTCAGAACTTCCTCTTATGACAGAACACGGAACTTTTATAATAAACGGAGTAGAAAGAGTTATCGTACCACAGTTGGCGCGTTCTTTCGGAGTTTTCTTCACAGAATCCGAAAATAAAGGAAAAAGATTTTTTGGCGCAAAAATCATTCCCGCACGTGGAGTTTGGATTGAAATAGAATCTGAGGCTGATGGTGCAATGTACGTACGTATTGATAAGAAAAGAAAATTCCCAGTTATTTCTCTTTTGCGAGCAATGGGTTATACAGAAGACGCTGACATCTTGAAAGAATTTAAAGGAAATTATGAAGAAGTTATCAAAACTTGTTTAGCAAAAGATCCATCAAAGAATGTAAATGAAGCATATGTTGAAATCTATAAACGTTTGAGAGATGGAGATCTTGCAACAGCTGACAACGCAAAAGAATTTATAGACTCACTATTTACGTCAGAAAGATATGACTTGTCTCCAGTAGGAAGATATAGATTCAATAAGAGATTTGAAAAATCTATGGACGAGAAAGAATTAGCTCGAAGAACTATTTCTAAAGAAGATTTGATCTCTGTTGTAAAAAATATAGTTGATTTGAATAATGACCCAGAAGCCAAAGCTGATGATATTGATCACTTGGGACAAAGAAGAGTGAGATTTGTTGGTGAAATGTTGCAACAAAAAATTAGAACTGGAATCATGCAAATAAAAAGAAACATTCAAGATAGAATGTCTATTATTGATGTTGATACAGCAATGCCAATACAGATAATCAACCAGCGTCCACTTCAGGCAAGAATTAAAGAATTCTTTACAACAAACCAATTGTCCCAGTTTATGAACCAAGAAAATGTGCTTACAGAAATCGAGCACATCAGATTGCTTTCTGCTTTAGGACCAGGAGGTCTAACTCGTGAAAGAGCTGGGCTTGAAGTTCGTGACGTGCATCCTTCACACTACGGAAGAGTTTGTCCGATTCATACACCAGAAGGTCCGAACATTGGTCTTATTGTGCACTTGGCTACTTATTCTAAGATTAATGATTTTGGAATAATCGAAACACCTTATATAAAAGTTAAAAATGGAAAAATTACTGGCGAATTTGTTTACCTAAATGCGTTAGAAGAAGAAAAGTATAACATTGCGCATGCCGGTATTCCTTATGATGAATCTGGAAAAATTACAGAAGCAAGAGTCCCAGCAAGAATAAAAACAGAACCTGGTATGATCTCTCGAGACGAAGTTGATTTTATTGATGTAGCTTCAAACCAGGCTTTCTCAATTGCGACTTCTATGATTCCATTTCTAGAACACAATGATGCGAACAGAGCACTCATGGGATCAAACATGCAGAAACAAGCAGTGCCTTGTGTTTTGACAGAAGCTCCTCTTGTTGCAACAGGAATGGAAGAACTAGCCGCTCGTGATACAGGAAGATTGGTATTAGCAGAAGAAGAAGGAACAGTGGCTTACGTTGATGCCAAAAAAATAATTGTTAGTGGCAAAAAAGAAAAAACTTACGAATTGGTAAACTTTTTGAGAAACAACAACTTCTCAGCTTTTCATCAGCGTCCAGTTGTAAGTATTGGAGATAAAGTTAAAAAGGGCGATGTTTTGGCTGATACATCAAGTACAGTTAACGGTCAAATTTCAATCGGACAAAATGTTTTCGTAGCTTTCTTATCATGGTCAGGATCAAACTACGAAGATGCTATCATTATTTCTGAAAGATTAGTAAAAAAGAGTAAATTTACTTCTGTCTATGTAGAAGAATTTACATGTGCTGTTCGCGATACAAAACTTGGACCGGAAATTACAACTCGTGATATTCCAAATGTCGGTGAATTGAAACTAAAAGATTTGGATGAAGACGGCATAATTAGAGTTGGAGCGGAAGTTAGAGAAAATGATATTTTAGTTGGTAAAATTACTCCAAAAGGTGAAACAGAATTAACACCAGAAGAAAGACTTTTGAGATCAATCTTTGCTGAAAAAGCCAGAGATGTGAAAGATACTTCTTTGAGAGTAGAACACGGAAAACGTGGACGTGTTATCGGTGTGAAAATTTTTTCTAGAGATTTGGGGCACACTCTTGAAGTTGGAATCATAAAGAAAATAGTTATCGAAGTTGCTCAGGTTAGAAATATTTCAGTTGGAGACAAGTTGTCTGGACGTCACGGAAACAAGGGTGTTATTTCAACTGTTTTGCCAGAAGAAGATATGCCATACATGGCAGATGGAACTCCAATCGACATAATTTTGTCACCACTTGGTGTGCCGTCTCGTATGAACTTGGGACAGATTTTGGAAATACACTTAGGCTTGGCAGCTAATACTTTGGGTTATCAGGCAATCGTGCCATCATTCTTGGGGGCAACACATGAAGAAGTAAAAGCAGAATTGAAAGAAGCAGGTTTTCCAGAAAACGGAAGAGTTGAATTGTTTGACGGTAGAACAGGAGACAAATTCCAGAAAGATGTTGCTATTGGCTACATGTATATGTTGAAACTTCACCACATGGTTGAAGATAAGATTCACATGCGTTCGATCGGTCCTTATTCTCTTATCACTCAGCAACCACTTGGAGGTAAAGCTCAAGGTGGAGGACAGAGATTCGGAGAAATGGAAGTGTGGGCTTTGGAGGGTTACGGTGCAGCTTACACACTCCGTGAAATGTTAACTATTAAGTCTGACGATATTATGGGTCGTTCTCAGACATTCGATTCTATTATTAAAAATGAACCTATCAAATCTCCGAATTCTCCAGCGTCATTTAATGTAATGCTCAATTACTTGAGAGGCTTAGCTCTTGATGTAAAGCTGGAAAAGTTTTCAGAAGAGGAGGAAATGTAAAAATTAAAAAATAATTTAAAATAAAACATATGAAAACTTTAGATATAACAGAATTTGATAAAATTGCATTAAGACTTGCTTCACCAGAGCAGATCAAAGAATGGTCTTACGGTGAGGTTACAAAACCTGAAACCATAAACTATCGAACAGGACGTTCTGAAAGAGGCGGTTTGTTTGATGAAAAAATATTCGGTCCAGAAAAAGACTATGAATGTTATTGTGGAAAATATAAGAGAATTCGATACAAAGATATAATCTGTGAAAAATGTGGAGTGGAAGTAACACGTTCTATTGTTCGCCGTGAAAGAATGGGACACATTGAACTTGCAACTCCCGTTGCGCATATTTGGTTCTTGAGAGGTGTGCCATCCAGAATGAGTACCCTTTTGAATATTTCAGTTGCTGATTTAGAAAAAGTTATTTACTTTGCTGGATATATTATTACCAAAGTTCACGAAGATGAAAAAGAGGCAGTTCTTCAGAGTCTTGAAAAAGAATACAAGAGTAAAGTAAAAAATGCAGCAGACGAAGAAACTCGAGAAAAATTAAAAACTTTATTTGCTAATACTAAAAAAGAAATTGGTGAAATTTATGAAGGTAAAGTTTTGAACGAAATCATGTTCCATAACTATTCTTTGAAATACGGAACATGTTTTGAGGCAAGTATTGGAGCTGAAGCTATTTATTCTATTTTTAAGAACTTAGATTTAAATAAATTAAAAGCCCACACAGAAACAATGCTTGAAAAAGCAAGTACTGTAGATAGAGAAAAATTACAGAAAAGATTATCTTTAATCAGATCTATGATCTATGCAGATATTAGGCCAGAATGGATGTTCTTAACTGTGATCCCAGTTATTCCGCCAGTATTGAGACCAATGGTTGCTCTAGAGGGCGGAAGACATGCAACTTCTGATTTGAACGACTTGTACAGAAGAGTAATAAACAGAAATAACAGATTGAAGAAGCTAAAAGAAATTAATGCTCCAGATGTTATTTTAAGAAACGAAAAAAGAATAATTCAAGAAGCTGTTGATGCCTTGATAGATAACTCTATTGCAAAGCAAAATGATAGTGTTGCAATGAGTCAATCACAGAAACGTGCACTTAAGTCTCTTTCTGACAACTTGAAATCAAAACAAGGTTTGTTTAGACAAAACTTGCTTGGTAAACGTGTAGACTATTCTGGACGTTCTGTAATTGTTGTTGGACCACAGTTAAATCTTAACCAATGTGGATTGCCAAAACATATGGCACTAGAATTATTCAGACCGTTTGTTATTTCAAAAATTTTGGAAGGGGAATTAGCTTTCAATATTAGAGGAGCAAACAAATTGATAGAAGAAAGAGTGCCAGAAGTTTGGGCAATTCTTGAAGAAGTGATTAAAGGTAAATATGTAATGTTAAACCGTGCACCAACTTTGCACAGATTAGGTATTCAGGCTTTTAATCCGGTTTTGATTGAAGGAAATGCTGTGCAGGTGCATCCACTTGTTTGTGCTGCTTTCAACGCAGACTTCGACGGAGACCAGATGGCTGTTTATTTGCCACTTTCAGAAGAAGCACAAGCTGAAGCAAAGAATTTGATGGCTGCCAACAAAAACTTATTGAAGCCACAAAACGGAGACCCAATCGTGCACCCAAGTAAAGACATGGTATTGGGATCTTACTGGATGACAAAAAACATTGATGGTGAATTAGGAGAAGGAAAATATTTTTCTAGCCCAAACGTAGCTATTACTGCTTATGAATTCGGAATTATTTCTCTTAGAGCAAAAATAAAAGTTTTGGCTACTGATACTCCAAAATATAGAAAATACGCTGGACAAATTTTTGATACTACTGTTGGAAAATTGCTATTTAACAGTATTTTGCCAAATGACTTTGCTTTTATTGCAGATGAAATGACCTCAAAAAGATTGTCATCTTTAGTAGATGAGCTTATTGCGGTTTATGGCATTGATGAAACACCAGCAATTCTAGACAAAATAAAAGCTTTCGGATTTAAATATGCAACTGTCTCAGGAATCACTTGGGGACTAGACAATGTTAATGTTCCACCAGAAAAAGCGTCTATTGTTGCAGTAGGTAAGAAAGCAGAAGAAGAAATTAGATCTCAATGGGCAGAAGGATTGCTTTCTGAAGAAGAAAAGTATCAAAAAATAATCGAAATATGGACTAAGGCCAAAAAAGATTTGGAAAAAATACTTCCAAAATCATTGGACAAAAATGGTTCAACTTATGATTTGTTTACTTCTGGTGCAAGAGGATCTATGGGGCAGTTGGTGCAAATGACAGGAATGAAAGGTTTGATTCAAAATAACCAAGGATTTACTCAAGAATTTCCTATTATTCCTTCTTACCAAGAAGGTTTGTCGCCAATAGAATATTTCGTTACAACTCACGGAGCACGTAAAGGAGCATCCGATACAGCTTTGAACACAGCAAAAGCCGGATATTTGACTAGAAGACTTGTAGACGTTTCTCAGGATGTTGTGATTACAGAAGAAGATTGTGGTACAAAAGAAGGAAAATTGGTAACTAAAGAAAATATTTCTGGAGTTGAAATACCACTTTCAAAAAATATCACAGGAAGAATTTTGGCTGCTGATTTGAAAGACAAAGATGGAAAAGTTGTATACAAGAGAGGACTTTTGGTTACAAAAGAATTATCTCGAGAAATCGAAGGAGCGGGTTTTGGTGAAGTTTTTGTTCGCTCACCGCTTACTTGTAAGACAGTTCATGGTTTGTGTCAGCAATGTTACGGATTGGATTTGGGAAGAAGTCATTTGGTTAAATTAGGAGAAGCTGTTGGTATCATCGCAGCGCAAGCTATCGGAGAACCAGGAACACAGCTTACTCTTAGAACTTTCCACGCCGGAGGTGTGGCTGGAACAGATATCACTACAGGTCTTCCTCGTGTTGAAGAAATTTTTGAAAGAAGAATTCCAAAAAATCCAGCTATCGTATCACAAACAGATGGAGAAGTAATAGAAGTAAAAGTAAAAGAAGGAAAAGAAACTTTCATAAAAGTTTTGTCTGATTCAAAATCCGATGGAAAGAAAAATGAAATAGAATACACAGCAACATTTAGAAGAATTCCTATTGTTAAAGCTGGAGACAGAGTTAAGAAAGGAGAATTACTAACAGATGGATCTGCCGATATTGCTGAAATTTTCAAATTTGGTGGAAAAGAAATGGCAGAAGAATATATTATCAGAGAAATTAACAAAGTTTACGAATTACAAAGTGCTTCTATTTCTAGAAAACACACTGAAATAATCGTAAGACAAATGTTTTCACGAAGAAGAATCAAAGATGCCGGAGAAACAAATTTCTCTATTGGTGATGTTGTAGAAAACTCAGCTCTTATTGAAGAAAATGTACGTGTTGCTAAGTTGGGAGCTAAAGAGGCAAAGGCAGAAACAATCGCGCTTGGAATTACAGAAGTTTCTTTGAGAACAAAGAGTTGGTTGTCTGCCGCTTCATTCCAGAATACTAACAGGGTGCTTATAGAAAACGCAGTAAAAGGCGGAATTGATAATTTGAGAGGTTTGAAAGAAAACGTTATTATCGGAAGATTAATTCCAGCTGGAACTGGTTTCAAAAATAGAAACGAAAAAGCAGAAACATTAGAATCAGTTGAGTCAGTTGAAGCTGAAAAAGAATAAAAATTATGAACTCTCCAGTCCAAAAAATTAAGGAGAGGCTTTCAATCGAAGAAGTAGTCTCTTCTTACATAAAATTGGAAAAAGTCGGTTCTAACTTAAAAGCTAGGTGTCCTTTTCATAATGAAAAAACGCCTAGTTTTTTCGTGTCTGCAGATAGGGGAAATTACTACTGTTTTGGCTGTGGCGCTAAAGGAGATATTTTCACTTTTGTTCAGGAGTTTGAAGGATTAGACTTTAGGGGGGCGTTGAAGCTTTTGGCAGCCAGAGCAGGAGTGCCATTAGAAAATTACAATCCGAAAGAAGAAAGCGAAAAAGAAAAAATTTACCGCGTCATGGAAGAAGCAACAAAATATTTTTCAGAAAATCTTTCAAAAAATTCAAAAGTTTTTGACTATCTAAAATCTAGGGGACTCGAAGAAAAAACGATAAAAGAATTTAGACTTGGTTTTGCCAAAAACGAATGGAGGGATTTATATGGTTTCTTAGCAAGTAAAGGTTTCAAAGATACTGAGATAGAAAAAGCTGGGCTTATCAAAAAAGTCCCAGATAAAGCAGGTTATTATGATAGATTTAGAGGTAGAGTGGTGTTTCCGATTGCTGATTCAAGTGGAAGAGTGATTGCTTTTTCTGGAAGACTTTTTGAAGATGATGGAAAATCAGCAAAATATTTAAACAGTCCTGATACTCCAATTTTTAATAAATCTTATGTTTTGTACGGCTTAGACAAAGCCAAAGATTCTATTAGAAAAAATAATTTTTCTATTTTAGTAGAAGGCCAGTTTGATTTGGCCTTATCACATCAGGCTGGTTTTAGAAATACTGTGGCTACTTCTGGTACAGCATTGTCAGATTCGACTGTTTCAAAAGAAAATGCTGTTTCCAGTTTGGGTTTGATTTTACGTTTGTCTAACAATATTTTATTAGCTTTTGACTCAGATAAAGCTGGAATTAGCGCTATCGCTAAAGCTGGAAAAATCGCGCTTTCTTTGGGTATGGATGTAAAAGCGGTTTCTATGGAAGAAGGTTTTGATCCTGCTGATTTGATATCTAAAAAAGGCCCAGACGCTTGGCGAGAAGTTGTTAGAAATTCGAAACACTTGATTGAATTTTTGACTAATAGAGTTTTGATAAATACAAAAGGAGATTTGAGAAAAGCAGGAAGAGAAATAAAAGAGAAAGTTTTGCCTTATGTTAATGCAATTGATAGTGCGATAGAGAAGTCTTATTTTATAAAAAAAATTAGTGACTTAACTCAAATTCCAGAAAATGATCTCAGGGAAGATTTAAAAAAGATTGAAAAAGAATTAAAATATGAAAAGCAAGAGATAGAAGAAGCCAAAAAATCTGGTAGTACTATTTTTAAGAAAGATTATATAGAGAAAAGGCTGTTGGGCATAATCTTTTGGCAAGAGATTCAAAAAGATCAAAAGATTGACGTAAAAAAAATATTTGAAAAAACTGCTATTGTGTTAGATTCTTCTGAAGATTCTCTGCGAGAAACTTTCAAAGATTCTATAGAAGATTTAATTTTTGAAGCAGAAATTTTTTATGGGAACGGAGAAAAATTAAATAGAGAAGTAGATGAATTGATTTTGAATTTAGAAGAAGAATGTCTGAAAGAAAAATTATCAAAGAAAATGCAGGAGCTTAGAATTTTTGAAGAAAAGAAAGAACAGACGAACGCAATGAATGTGTTAAAAGAAATAAATGATATTAATAAAAAAATTCAAGAAATTAAAAATGGTCGTTTAACATAAAAATAAAATTGTAGACTTATTAATTTAATAATTTAAATACTTAATAATTTAAATAAAATATGAAAAAAGATAAGAAAATAAAAAAGAATAAAGTTGCAAAAAAAACAGTTAAAGTAAAAACTGTAAAAGTTGCAAAAAAAGCCAAAAAAGCTGTAGTTAAAACAAAAAAAGTTGCAAAAAAAGCCAAAGCAAAAGTAGCGAAAGTTGCAAAAAAAGCAGTCAAAGCAAAAGTTGTAAAAGTTGCAAAAAAAACTAAAGAAATAAAGCCTCAAAAAATAGTAAAGGCAAAAGAAGTAAAAAAAGAACTAGCTAAAAAGTTATCTGCAGCTGAAAAAAAGGCAGAAGAAATGAATCGTTTGGCAGATGAAATTGTTGCAAAAGGTAAAAAAAGAGGCTTTATTACTTATGATGAAGTTTTAAAAACTTTCCCAAATATTGAAAATGATATACTGTTTTTAGATGAACTTTATGAAAAATTTGCTGTGGCTGGAATCGATGTTTTGGAAGGTGGAAATTTGTTAAATCTAGACGCTGATCTTGATGAAAAAGAATTAATGAAACAGGGGATTCATGACTCTATTCAGATGTATTTGAAAGAAATTGGTCAGTATCCGCTTATTTATGCAGCTGATGAAAAAGAACTTGCAAAAAGAATTGAAAAAGGTGACGAAGAAGCAAAGAATTTGTTAGCTCGCGCAAACTTGAGACTTGTTGTTTCTATTGCTAAGAAATATGTTGGAAGAAGTGCTGATTTGACTTTATTGGATTTGATTCAAGAAGGAAATTTGGGTTTGTTTAAAGCTGTAGAAAAATTCGATTGGACAAAAGGTTATAAATTTTCTACTTATGCAACTTGGTGGATTAGACAGTCTATCACTCGAGCATTGGCTGACCAGTCTAGAACAATCAGAATTCCAGTGCACATGGTTGAAACTATTTCTAAATACAAACAGATACACAGAAGATTGAGTCAGGATTTGGGTCGTGAGCCATTAGCTGAAGAAATTGCTACTGAGATGGGAGTGCCAGTTGAAAAAATTCACGTGATAGAAAATATTAGTCAGGAAACTGTCTCATTAGAGCAACCAGTTGGAGATGATGATGACAAATCAACATTAGAAAACTTTATTCCGGATGATAAAATTTTACGACCAGATCAAGAATCTTCAAGAAGAATTCTTTCTGATCAAATTAAAGCTGTGTTAGAAGAGCTTAATCCAAAAGAAAGAAAAATTTTAGAAATGCGTTATGGTCTAACAGATGGTATTCAGCATACTCTGGAAAGAGTAGGAGAAGAGTTTGGAGTTACTCGTGAGCGTATTAGACAGATTGAGGCAAAAGTGCATGAAAAATTAAGACAGCATGAAAAAATAGCTAGACTAAAGAATTATTTTGACTAAATTACGCTTAGTTTAAAAGGCGGAACAAGAACCCACAGATTATGTGGGTTTTTTGTTGTTTTTCATGATTTGCAGATGGTATAATTTGATTAAGAATACCCTAAGATTTTTGGTGGTCGATGGGGTTTTATAAAAATAATTTTTTAATATAAATTATATTTATGTGTAGAAAAAACTGTGGTTGTAAGATAATAGCAAAAGTTTTAGTGCTAATTGGAGCATTGAATTGGGGTCTAGTTGGAGTTGGAATGTTTTTGGGAAAAAACTGGAATCTAGTAAATGCAATCTTGGGCTCAATGCCAAAACTTGAAGCTATCGTTTATGTATTAGTTGGTGTTGCCGCACTGTTGATGATTTTTTGTAAATGCAAAAAATGTTCAACTTGTTCATGTGGATCAGGTATGAGTGAACAGAAAATGCCAGAAAATATGTAATTTGTTTCTCGAATTTTCAAATTCCCGCTAACCGGCGGGAATTTGCGTTTTCAGGCTAAAAGTGTTATAATTTAACTTGTAAATATGACTATACTTTCGGGAATAATCTATGTTTTTACTTTTTTATCCTTGTACGTGCAAGTGTTTTTTTTGCTTACTTTTTTTGAAAATAAGAGGAAAATTCTAGTCAGAAAAGCACCGATTGAACTCAAAGAATATCCGGACGTAACTATTATTGTGCCGTGTTATAACGAATCCAAGACAATTGGGGGAACAATAAAATCTTTATTATCTTTGGATTATCCGAAAGAAAATTTGCATTTAATTGTTGTAGACGATGGAAGTAAAGATAATACTTGGGAAGTAATTCAAGAATTTACTAAATATCCAAACGTAAAAGTTTTTCATAAAGAAAACGGTGGCAAATATACTGCACTTAATTTTGCTCTTGAAAGACTCGAGACACCGTTTGTTGGCTGTTTGGATTCTGACTCATTTGTGGATTCGCAAGCTTTGAAAAGAATAATGACTTATTTTGAAGATAAAGAAACTATGGCTGTTGCGCCGTCTATTATTGTTGATAAGCCAAAAAATATTATTCAAGGAGCTCAAAAAGCAGAATACGATATGGCTGTTTATAATAAAAAAATGTTGGCTTTCTTGGGTGGTATTCACGTTACCCCTGGCCCTTTTTCTATTTTTAGAAAAAAAGTTTTTGATGAATTAGGCCCATATCGTCATGCCCACAATACTGAAGATCAGGAGATCGCGCTTAGAATGCAAGAGCATCATTACAAAATAGAACATTGTCCAGACGCTTATGTTTATACTGTTGCGCCTAATACTGTCAAAAAATTATACAGACAGAGACAAAGATGGATTTATGGTTTCTTAAGAAATGCGATGGATTACAAAAGACTTTTGTTTAAAAAAGAATTTGGAACGATTGCATTTTTTACGATTCCATCTGGTCTTGTTTCAGTAGCTTCAGTTATATTTTTGTTAATAATGCTTGCCACAAATTTAATTAATTTTATTATTAAAAAAGTTGTTCAAATTAAAACTATTGGTGTTGAGAATACATTTTCTGGGCATACTTTAAATTTCGATCTGTTCTTTTTTGATACTAAAACAATAATATTTATTTCTGTTATTTTGTACACGGCAGTTGTTACATCTTTACTGATAGGAAGAACAATAGTAGAAGGGAAGCCAAGAATTTCTTTTGATATTTTTTACTTTATGATTATTTACAGCATCGTAGCTCCATTTTGGATTATGAAGGCTATTATTAACGCAATTAGGTCTAAAGAAGCCAGCTGGACTCAAGAAATAGATAAAAGAGACGCCGGTATGGTAAAATAACAAATATGCAAAATTCACAACAACAATTTGATTGGAAAAGATATCTTATAGTGTTTTTCATCACTTTAGGTATATTTTTGACCGCTATTTATTTAAGTAATTATTTTAGTAATAGAAAATTAAACCAATTAAAAAGCATGCAAGATAAAATTTCTATTGATATTTTATCTTCAGAAACTCAGTATACACTTTTATCTGAAATGTCCTGCAAGAATGTTTCTGGCTCTGCTTTGTCTGGAGAATTGGCTGAATTAGGACAAAAAATAGAATGGGGACAAAATAATTTGAGTACAAAAAATGAAGAGCTAACTTATTTGAAAGACTACTACTCTTTGTTACAGATTAAAGATTATTTGTTAATGAAAAAAATATCAAATCGTTGTGGTAAAAAAGCCGCTTTCGTTTTGTATTTCTATACAACAGCACAGAACTGTAGCGAATGCGAAAAAGAGAGTTTAGTGCTATCTACTTTGCGCAACAAGTATCCAGATTTGAGAGTTTATTCTTTTGACTACAGCACAGATCTTTCTGCAGTGAAAGCTATGCTAAGTATTTATAAAATCAAAGACACTGCATTGCCAGCACTTGTGATAGATGACAATTTAATGACCGGATTTCAGTCTATTGAAGACGTAGAAAAACAAGTAAAAGCTTCGTTTAAGCTTCAAGAGGCAAAACCAGAAGATGTAGTAGATTCTAAAAATAAATAAATAAATAAAAAGCCCTAAAATTTTAGGGCTTTTTATTTATTGAGCCGCCTCTCAGATTCGAACTGAGGACCTTCGCTTTACAAAAGCGTTGCTCTACCAACTGAGCTAAGGCGGCTTATTAAACTTGTTTAACTAATATAGCATATTTATATAGGAAAACAAGTTTTTACTAAATTTCACTATTTCACTTTGCACTAACTATTCGATGCCTTCTTCTTCTTTAATTTTTTCTGTTATGTAATGAACTTTCTTTTTGTAGTCTGATATTTTTTTTAAAAAAGCAGATGCTTCTTTCGTTTGTTGATGGTGCTGTTTTCTTCCGTCTAAAATCTTATTAACTTTTGTTCTTATTATTTTCCATAACTTCTTAAATTGTATTTTCAAGAAGTGTGAAGTAATAACGTAAATTCTGATTATGATAACAAGAGCAATAAAACTGTATCGGTGCAATTTCTTTTTAACTATTTTTCTAAGTTCGTGCGGCTCTGGAATAGATATTGGAAAATTTTGTTGAGCTGGAGGAATTGTACCTTCTTGTAATAAAATTAACTTGCTCCCAATCATATAAATGATTCCAGCAATCGAAAGGAATAATAAAGTTAAAATTATTGGCATATTTTTAGGTTAAGTTAAATTGAATAACGCTTAACTTCTTTTATTTTTGCTCCATTCTTTTCTAGTAGTTTGCTGATAGTGTCTTCCGGATTCTTAATAAAAGCTTGATCCATCAAAGTTTTCTCTTTGAAATATGTAGATATTTTACCTTCTAGCATTTTTTTCTTTATTTCTTCAGGTTTATCTACGTTTTCTACTTCCTTCATGAAAACTTCTTGCATTGTTTGTTTTGCTTCAGTTGGAATTTCTTCTGCTGTAATGTATTCAGGTTTCATGGCAGCTATGTGCATAGCAATGTCTTTTGCCAAATCTTGATTTCCGCCTTCTAGACTCACAACTACAGCTACTTTGTTGTTGTGTACGTAATTTCCGATAACGTTTCCTTCAATTATGTAAGCGTCACCAAGCTGAATATTTTCTCCAGTTTTTTGAATGACTTGGTCGATTATTTCTTTTGCTGATTCTTTCATTTTTTCAGCTCCGTCAGTAAATGTTTTATCTGTTAGTTTTTGTAGTAAATCTAGAAAATCTTGGTTTTTTGAAACGAAATCAGTCTCGCAAAGTAGAGCAACGAGGGCTGTTTTGTTTCCTTCACTTTTTACAATAACTGATCCGCTGTTCAATTGACGGTCAGCTTTTTTGAGAGCTATTTCTGAACTAGTTTTTTTTAAGATAGCCAATGCTTTATCCATGTCTCCATCAGCTTCTTCCAGAGCTTTTTTGCATTGCATTACAGAGATACCAGTTGCATCTCTAAGTTCCTTAACTAACTCAGTGGTTACTTTTGTTGACATATATTTGTTTTATTCCTTACTTGGAGCAGACATTTGTCCTGCTTTGTAAGCGTTAGAAATTTGTGTGTTAAAAAATTTAATAGAAGGAATTGAAGAATCGTTTGCAACGATAGGGTATTCTAATCCTTTAATATTTGAGTCTGTGTTCGTCACAGCAATAACTGGGATGTTGCACTTTCTTGCTTCTGTTGCGGCAATGTGTTCAGTTTTTGCATCTATTACAAACAAAGCATCTGGGGCTTTCTTTAATCCAAGAAGACCTGTATAGTATTTAGCTAGTTTTTCCATTTTCTTAGCTAAAACTAGTCTTTCTTTCTTTGTATATTTTTCTAATTCTCCAGTAGTACTTTGAGCTTTGTAATTTTCTAATTCTGTGATTCTTTTCTTTATTTCTGTGAAGTTACTCAAAGTTCCTCCAATCCAACGTTCAGTAACGTATGGCATATTTAAAGATTCAGCAACATTTTTTACTGCTTCTTTTGCTTCTGGTTTTGTGCCAACGAAAAGAATAGTTTTATTTTGAGAAGCTAACTTTTTAACAAATTCAACAGCTTCTGTAAGCATAGCTGCTGTTTTCTCAAGGTCTATAATATCTGTTTTGTTTTTTGTGGTGTGAATATAAGGGGAAATTGAAGGGTTTCTTCTGGTCTTTGAGTAGCCATAGTGAGCCCCAACCTTGAACATTTCCTCCACCAAATTTTCGTAATTTTCTACTTTTTGCATAAGGTTTATTCTAGCAGAAAAGGCCTGTTTTTGCAAATAATTTTATTTTTTATAAAGTTTTGCAAAATCTAGCTTTTTCGGTTAATATGGTCTGTATGAGACAAACACAACTTTTTACTAAAACCAAGAAAGAAAGCCCAGCAGACGAAGTCGCAAGAAACGCAGAGTTGCTAATCAGAGGTGGATTTATTCACAAAGAAATGGCAGGAGTTTATTCTTATTTGCCACTTGGTTTGAAAGTTTTGAAAAAAATAGAAAACATAATCAGAGAAGAAATGAATAGTATTGGTGGAATAGAAACAAAAACTTCTATTATGCAAAGTAAAGAAGTTTGGGAAAAATCTGACAGATGGGATGATGAAAAAGTTGACGTTTGGTTTAAAACTGAATTAAAAAACGGTGGCGAAGTTGGTTTATCGTTTACAAACGAAGAAGCGCATTCAAATATTTTGAAACAGTATATTTCTTCTTACAAAGACTTGCCAATTTATCCATATGACTTCAAAGATATTTTCAGAAATGAAATTAGAAGCAAATCTGGAATTTTGCGAGGTAGGGAATTTTATTGGAAAGCAATGTATTCTTTTTCAAAAGACGATAAAGAGCATGAAGCTTTTTATGAAAAAGCAAAATTAGCTTATCAAAATATTTTTAAAAAAGTTGGTATTGGACATATTACTTATATAACTTTCGCTTCAGGTGGAACTTTTTCGCAGTTTTCGCATGAGTTTCAAACTCTTACTGGCGCTGGAGAAGATACTATTTATCTAGACGAGACAAAAGGAATTGCGATAAATAAAGAAGTTTATGATGGCAAAACTATTGAACAACTTGGCTTAAACAAAGAAAATTTAGTAGAAAAAAGAGCAATTGAAGTTGGAAACATTTTTTCTTTGGGAACAAAATTCTCATCGCCGTTTGATCTAAAATATAAAGATGAAAAAGGTAAAGACAAATTGGTAATTATGGGATCTTACGGAATTGGTTTAAGTAGATTAATGGGAACTATTGTTGAAGCGCTTTCTGATGACAAAGGCATAATTTGGCCAGAATCCGTAGCGCCATTCAAAGTGCACATGCTTTCTTTGGGGGAAAGTGAAAATGTAAAAACAGAAGCTGACAAACTTTATGCTGAATTAAATAAAAAGAACATAGAAGTTTTGTTTGATGACAGAGCCGATATTTCAGCAGGAGAAAAATTTGCCGATGCCGATTTGCTTGGAATGCCGTATAGAGTAGTAGTTTCAGAAAGAAGTTTGAAAGAAGGTGGATTTGAAATAAAGAAAAGAAATGAAGAAAAAGGAAAAATTATTAACGCTGAAGAATTATTTGATTTGTTAAAATAAATTTAATTTTAAAAAAGAATGCTAGATAAATTTTACAAAATGTTTTCGAACGATATAGGAATAGATTTGGGTACGGCCAACACGCTAGTCTATTTGAAAGGGCACGGAATTGTAATAAACGAGCCATCTGTTGTTGCGGTAAACCAGAAAACAAATCAAATTCTTGCTGTTGGTTCAAAAGCAAAAGAAATGTTGGGCAGAACACCAGGGCACATCAAAGCAGTGCGACCGCTTGTAGACGGTGTGATTTCTGATTTCGAAGTGACAGAAGAAATGCTTTCTTATCTCATAAATAAAGCTGACAAAATTTCTAAAAAAATGTTAAGACCGAGGGTTTTGGTTGGCGTGCCGTCTGGCACTACAAATGTTGAAACTCGCGCTGTTTATGATGCAGCAAGATCAGCTGGTGCGCGAGAAGTGCATCTTATTGAAGAACCAATGGCTGCGGCGATTGGAATTAGACTCCCAGTAAAAGATCCGGTTGGTTCAATGATTATTGATATGGGTGGAGGCACGACTGATGTTGCTGTTATTTCTTTGGGTGGAATTGTTCGTTCTAGAAATTTGAAAGTTGCCGGTGATAGATTGAACAATGATATCGTCACATATATGCGTGATGAATTCAAAATATTGATTGGTGAAAAAACAGCAGAAGCTATCAAGCTTGCTATCGGTACTGCTATGCAAGGAGATTACATGGAGACTGAGGTGAGGGGAAGAGATTTGCTTACTGGTTTACCAAGAGAAGTTGTTGTTACGGATTCTGATATTCGTGAAGCGCTTTCTAGTTCAATCAAAGAATTAGTTGAAGGAGTAAAAGATGTTCTCGAAACAACTCCGCCAGAAATTCTTTCAGACATTATGCATGACGGAATAACTTTGTCTGGTGGTGGTGCTTTGCTTACTGGACTTGATCAACTTTTGCAAAGTGTTTTGAAAATTCCAGTTTATGTTGTAGACGATCCTTTGTCTGCTGTTGCTCGTGGTACTGGTGTAGTTTTGGACGATATTGAATCTTATAAAGAAGTTTTAATTAGACACCAGAATGAGCTACCTCCTAGATAAAAAAAATAAAAATAAAAAACTGACAAAAGTTTTTATAATTGCTTTAGTAATTTTCTTTTTGTTTTATTTTAGAGCAGAAATTTTTAAAGGATTTTCTTATGCGACACATGGAGTTTTGAAACCAGTTGTAGTTTTTGGAAATAATTTAGGAAATAAATTTTCTTCTATTGGTTCTGCTATCAGTTTCAAAAAAATGATTATTGCTGAAAATAAAGATTTGAAAGCTCAATTAGGGGAGACAGTTGCAAGAACTGCAAATTATAATTCTGTGCTTGATGAAAATACAAAACTAAAAGAAATCTTAAATAGAAAACCATGGAGTGCGAATTTAATTCTAGGAAATATTTTATCGCAAAAAAATCAGTCTATATATAGTTCTGTTTTGATAGACTTGGGCACAAACGATGGAATAACAGAAGGGCAGAGAGTTTTTGCTTGGGGAAATATTCCGATTGGTAGAATAGCAGAAACAGAAGCAAATTCATCAAAAGTTGTTTTGTATTCAAGCCCGGGCGAAAGAACCGAAGTGATAATTACCGGCTCTACTTACAGTGGTTTTATGGAAGTTGTCGGTCGTGGAGGAGGAAATTTTGAATTGATTTTGCCGAGAGATTTTGTAATAGCCGAAGGCGCAGAGACCGTTTTACCAGGAGCTTATCCATATGTTTTGGGAACAGTGAAAACTATAATTTCAGATCCGCGTGATGCTTTTCAGAAAGCGTTGATAGTTAGTCCTGTGAATATTCAAGAATTAAAATTTGTGCAGGTGGAGAGATAATATTATTAGTTAATTTTCTAAATTATGAAAAAGAAACAATCTTATAAATTACTTAGAATATTTTTATTTGTAGTTATTCTCGGTGTATTTGCTAATTATATAAATAAATTAGATTGGTTTATTATAGGTTCAATAGCATATTTGATATTTTGTGCCCATCTTATTGTTGATAATCAAATAGAATTTGGAAGAACAAAGATTAATAAATCAGAATAGTTTATGAAAAAGAAAAAAGAAAGTAGATCAACATATAATATTACTGGAGCATCAGGAGAATATTTTGTTGCAGCTGAGCTTTCCAGACGTGGTTGGATTGCTACTATTACTTTAAAAAATACCCCAAATATTGATATTCTTGCTACTACTATTAACGGTAATAGAACTCTTAATATACAAGTTAAAACTAGGTCAATTAGTAATAGACAGGGATGGATATTAAATAAAGGGATAGAGAATCTTGTTTCTAAGGATAATTTTTATATTGCTTTTGTTGACTTGGTTGGAAAAGAAGAGAAACCTGATTATTATTTAATTCCTAAAAATATATTTGCAAAATGGATTGCAAAACGACATCAAGAGTGGTTGTCTACGCCAGGACGTGGTGGGCATGTTCGAGTAGATAATCCAATTCGAGCTTTTGATAAATCGCAGTTTAGTATGTTTGAAAAGTATCACAATAATTGGGATTTTTAAAAAAGTGAATTTCCAAATCCAGAAAAAACTAAATAACAGTCTTGGTCGCGTGGGGATTCTAGAAACGCCACATGGTGTGATAGAAACTCCGGCTTTTGTGACTGTCGGTACGAAGGCGACTGTGAAATCTCTCAATCCTGAACAAGTTAGAGATGCTGGCGCGCAGGTTGTGCTTGGGAATACTTATCACTTATATTTGCAACCAGGAGATGAAACTGTGCGAGACGCCGGTGGAATTGGGAAATTCATGAATTGGTCTGGGCCGACGATGACTGACTCTGGAGGTTTTCAGGTTTTTTCTTTGGGTGTGGCTTACGGTAAAGATATTTCTAAAATAACTAAAATTACAGATCCGTCTCTCATGATTCCAGAAAGATTCGATGATTCTGATGCGCCGAGATTAGCAAAAATTGGAAACGACGGTGTTTCTTTCAAATCGCATCTTGATGGTTCTATTCACTACATCACGCCAGAAAAATCAATTCAGATTCAGCACAATTTGGGTGCGGATATTATTTTTGCTTTTGACGAATGTACAAGTCCGGCTGAAGATTTGAAATATCAATCAGAAGCATTAGACAGAACGCACAGGTGGGCAGAAAGAAGTTTGCGCGAGCATATTAAACTAAATGCTGAACATGAAAATGAAATTGCTTTGTTTGGAATTGTGCAAGGTGGAAGAGATGAAGATCTTAGAAAAAAATCTGCGCAGATTATTGCAGATATGAATATTGATGGAAAATATTTTGATGGATTTGGAATCGGTGGAAGTTTTGCAAAAGAAGATATGTCTAGCGCTGTGAAATGGGTGAATGAAGTTTTGCCGGAAGAAAAGCCGAGACATCTTTTAGGAATTGGCGAGCCAGAAGATTTATTTATGGGAATAGAAAACGGCGTAGATTTTTTTGACTGTGTTTTGCCGACAAGATTGGGCAGAAATGGAACTGTTTATACAAAGTATGGCAAGATGGTGATGACTAATACTAAATATAGAAATGATTTTGAAAAAATAGAAGAAGACTGCGAGTGCTATACGTGCAAGAATTATACGCGAGCTTATGTTGCGCATTTATTTCATGGCAAAGAAATGTTGGCTGGTACTCTTGCTTCTATTCACAATTTGTATTTTATAGTAAATCTAGTAAAGAAAATCAGACAGGCTATTATTGACGACAGATTTTTTGAATATAAAGAAAATTTCTTAAAAACTTATCTAAAAGAAGACAGATAAAAAGCGGGTTGGAATAAACCAGAAATGTTTTAACTAACCACATTTGTCACTTTTAATTCTAACATTTCATTTGGCGT
>DAONFW010000008.1:0-3035 GCA_035403785.1 Minisyncoccota bacterium
TCGCGCATAGTTTTAACTCAATAAAATAAGCATCAAAAATTTACTGGTGTAGGAGATTTGAACTGTGGTATTATTTTTGTATGGGAATTTCAAAATTTGCTGGGGTTTGTATAATTAAAGATAAAAAAATCCTCTTAGTTCAAGAAGCACATAAAGAAGCCTGCGGTTTATGGTCTTTACCTCTTGGTCATATGGAAGACGATGAAAATGAATCGGACACAGCAAAAAGAGAAACAAAAGAAGAAACAGGATATGATGTAATACTTGGCCAAAGTAAAAAAATTTTTCTGAATGGAGTTGATTTAAAGAGTACAAGTAATTTTAATGACCAACAAATTGAATTAACTATATTTGATTCAATTGTGAACAGTGGTAATTTGCTAAAAGGCGATGATGTTATGAGTGTCAAATGGTTTCCATTGAATGAAGTTGATCAACTTCCATTAAGAGGTGAATGGATTAAGTATTTTTTAAAAGATTTTGCATAAAAATATAATCGTTAATATTCTCTTATTTATTTTTCACTTCATTCACTAAGTCGCGCAAAGAACGCATCGTCTATTTTGAGGTGTTTTAATTTTGCTAACTTTGTTATAATTTATATATTAATAAGTTTCTAACTATTATTTATTTATTTATTTATTTATTTTATATGGCTAAAAGAACAAATTTTAAAGTCTCCGATTTTGCAAGAGGTAAAAAAGGCAAATTAGAATTACAAGGGAATGCTTATGGCAAAGCAGAAAAAGGCGTGATCGTGTGTAATGTTTGCCATGATGTATTT
Organism: Minisyncoccota bacterium; assembly: GCA_035403785.1. GTDB lineage: Bacteria > Patescibacteriota > Minisyncoccia > Phycocordibacterales > UBA9973 > UBA9973. Next base: position 785 of record DAONFW010000008.1, read on the forward strand.
TTTAAAAAGAGTTGGCATGGAATAGGTAGCGCTTCTATTAAGAATATTAAATTATCTGGAACGGGAGTGCATTTTGATTTATGTCCAGCTTGTAAAATGAAAAAAGAGAATTTATTCGGTGGTAAGATTTTTATTAAAAATATTTCAGCAGAAAGTCGTGAAGAATTATTTAATCTGATTTCAGGTTTTGGTAGGCGAGCTCAAATGCGTGATTCTCAAGATAGAATTATGGAAATAAAAACGCAAGGTGGAAATTTTACTGTTACGACAAATAACGATCAGTTAGCGACAAAAATCGGAAGAAAAATTACAGACACTTTTCACAAAACTGAAAAGAAAGTTTCTTACAGCTCAGAACCGGAAGATATAAGTTATGTTGAAATAAACTTTCTAAAATAGGCTTATTTTAACTTAAAAACAGGTTTCTTATAGCTATTTTATAAAGAATAGCGTTGTTTTTGTGTGTTTGGTATAATTTGGTTATTAATATTTTAAGTGTTTATTTAATTAATTTTATGAATAAAAATGAATTTCCATTGCCAGTAGAAAAAGTTTCTAATGTTAATGAGAAGGGTGAAATACCAAAAGGACGTGATGAAGAAAGAGTTTATACTGAAAAAGATTTAGAAAGAGCCAAGTTGGCTGAAAAAGTTTTGTTATCAGAAAAAGGGAAAAGAGATGCTAGGAATAGAATTGCAGAAATAAAAGAATTTTTAGCAAAAATAAATAATAAAAAATAATTTTTTATGGTGAATAATAAAAAAATTTCTATTATACTTTTTATTATTTTTGTATTTGTTTCTGGAATATATTTGTTTAACAATTCAAAAAAAGAAAAAGTTGCTACATCTGGTCTCGTGGGAACAGAAGAAAATAAAAAAGAAGATACAAAAAGATCTTTGTGCTATTTATACTCTAAAAAGACAGATAGAAATTTTTTTGATGAGGCTTGGTTAAAAATGGAAATTAATGGTGAAAAAGTAGTTGGAGAATTTAGAAATTTGCCTGCTGAAAAAGATTCTAAAGTTGGCACATTTGAAGGAACTGTCGGAAAATTGGAGCAAGAGAAAATGGCTCGAACCGCTGATGTCTGGTGGAATTCTTTGGCTGAAGGGATGAATGAAAAAGAAGAATTATTAATAAATTTTGGTGATGGAAGCGCAAAAGTTTTCTTTGGGGAAATGGTAGATAGGGGAGATGGAGTTTATGTTTACAAAGATAAGAACAGCTTAAAGTACGGACCAGAACTTAGTCAGATTTCCTGCGAAGATTTGCAAGAAAAGCTCTCAGTAGAAAAATATGTTAGAGATAATATAAAAAGTATCGCTACAAATAAACCTGTTCTTGGTGGTAGTTGGAACGTTATTTCTGTCACGGCTATCCCGTCTATAAATACGGGAAGCGTTATTTATGAAGATGGACATATCGAAAGCACGGCCGATTTTGGTTATGAATTTAACCCAGAAAATAATTCTGTTTTGATAAAGAATTTTACAGTAAAAAAATAGTTTTGATACGGCATTTGATAAATCATGACAACTTTAATTTTCATTTTACTAGGACTTTTTGTTGGAATAATAACTGGGATTACTGGGGCTTCTGGAGTTTTGGTGATGGTCCCAATTTTTTCAACTTTTTTTGATGTGCCCTTACCTGTTATTTTGGGTACCAGTCTTTTGGTAGACGTAATTGCATCTGCTTCTGTTTCTTACGCTTATGCTAGGGCGAAAAATCTTGATATCAGAGGAACCGTTTGGATTTTGGTTGGTTCATTGATGGGCGCGCAGATCGGATCTTTTTTTGTGGTGTCAGTTTCTAAAGCTTTCATCATGTTGGTTTTAGCTGTCTGTATGATTTTCTTTGGGGCTAAAATGTGGAAGAACGGTAGTCCAAAAAGTGAAAATAAAAAATTAGAAGTGCCAGATAAAGTTTCTCAGTATTTGCAAACGCCGATTGGAATGTTGATTTGTGGTTTTGTAATTGGTTTGACTACTGGAATTTTTGGTGCGGGAGGAGGTCTGACGGTTTTTATTGTTTTATATGCTTTTCTAAAATTTCCAATCAAAAAAGCTGTTGGAACTTCAAGTTTTGTCATGCTTGTGACAGCTTTGTCTGGAGTTGTTGGTTATTTTGAAAATGATATTTTAGATTTGAAATTAGGTTTGATCATTGGTTTGTCTGCGGCTGTTGGCGGCGCCTTGAGTTCTGTTTTTGCTAACAGAATTAGAGAAGAAATTTTGGCTAGAGTTAT
>DAONFW010000008.1:3135-30052 GCA_035403785.1 Minisyncoccota bacterium
CCTTGAGTTCTGTTTTTGCTAACAGAATTAGAGAAGAAATTTTGGCTAGAGTTATTGGAGCATTTTTTGTCTTTTTTGCATTGCTAATGTTTGTTTTGAAAGTTCTATTTCCTTTTCTTAATATTAGTTTTTAATTGAAAATATAGCTAAAATATAGTAAACTTTTTTGTGAAAACAAGCCGAGATAGCTCAGCTGGTAGAGCACTCCCATGGTAAGGGAGAGGTCCCGGGTTCGATCCCCGGTCTCGGCTCAGGTTTGATTCGATTCGAGCTTTAAATCGTTTTTGTTTGCCACCCTAGCTCAGTTGGTAGAGCACGTCTTTCGTAAAGACGGGGTCCCGAGTTCGATCCTCGGGGGTGGCTCATGTATATAGAATTCAAAAAGATGCACGGAATTGGAAATGATTTTATCGTAATAGATAATCTTTTTGGCAGAATTAAATTTTCAGAAACGCAAATAAAAAATCTTTGTGATAGACAAAAAGGCATAGGCGCGGATGGGTTTATTTTGGTTGAACCAGCGAGAGAGGATAATAATGACTGTTTCATGAATTATTACAATTCTGATGGAACGCAGGCCGAAATGTGCGGCAATGGAGTGCGTTGTGTTGCAAAGTTTTTAAAAGAATATATTAGAAACAATGAGGGTGCAGATTTATTAAAAATTGAAACAAGATCAGGAGTAAAAGAAATAAAGAGAGAATCAGACGGCACTTATTCTGTAAACATGGGTAAGCCGGTTTTTGCTTCGAAAGATTTTCCAAATAAAAAAATTGAAATAGATGGAATTTCTTTGGATTTTGTTTCTATGGGCAACCCGCACGCTGTTTGTTTTGTTGAAAATTTGGAAAATTATGATTTAGAAAAACTTGGGCCTAAAGTAGAAAACGATAAAAATTTTCCAAATAAAATAAATTTTGAATTAGTGCGAGAAAAAAATAAAAAAGAACTTGATGTAAAAGTTTGGGAACGTGGTTGTGGCGTTACTTTAGCTTGTGGAACTGGAGCTTGTGCTGTTTTTGCAGCTGCTAGAAAATTTAAAAATGCTGATTCTGAAATAAAAATAAATTTACCTGGCGGTTCTTTGTTTCTTTCTGAAAACAAAGAAGGTGAAATAATAATGCGTGGCGAGGCAACTTTTGTTTTTGATGGAGCTTTTGAAATTGTATAATAAATAAATATATGGCAGAAGATTTAAAAGATTTAAATTTAATCGACGAAAAAATAAAAGAACTGGAAGAAAAAATGCTTGTTCCAGATTTTTGGAATGATAAAAACAAAGCTCAGGCTGTTTTGAAAGAACTTGCTGAACTAAAAGATAAAAAAGAAGGATTAGGAAAGTACGATAAAGGCAATGCTATTGTCACGATAATTTCAGGGGCTGGCGGGGATGACTCGGAAGATTTCGCTCGAATGCTTTTAGACATGTATCTCAAATATGCTGACAAAAAAAAATGGGCTGTTTCTTTTGTTCATGAACACAAAAACGAACACAATGGTTATAAAAACGTTTCTTTTGAAATTGCGGGAAAAGGAGCTTATGGAGAATTAAAAAATGAATCTGGTGTTCACAGATTAGTCAGAATTTCGCCGTTTAATGCAAAAAAACTCAGACACACGTCTTTTGCTTTGGTAGAAGTTTTGCCAAAGTTTTCTAAATTGGATGAAAAAGATTTTAATATTCCGGATGCTGATTTGAAAATAGAATTTTCTAGGGCAGGTGGTCCTGGGGGACAGAATGTGAACAAACGGGAGACTGCTGTGCGGGTAGTGCATGTGCCAACTGGAATTTCTGTGCACGCTTCTGGTGAAAGATCTCAAGAACAAAATAAAGAAACAGCTTTAAGTATGCTCAGGGCTAAAATTTTTAAAAAAGCAGAAGGAGAGAAAAAAAGCATAGAAGAAAGTATGAAAACTACTAAAAACACTGATATTGAATGGGGAAACCAGATAAGATCTTACGTTTTACACCCTTATAAATTGGTAAAAGATCACAGAACAGGGGTTGAAACTTCTCAAATTGATGCTGTACTAGACGGAGAACTCGATTCTTTTATTGAAGCAGAAAAAAGGTTGTGATAAAATAAGAGGGTGATTTACTTTAATAATGTTTCAAAAAAATACGATAAAGATTCGACTGCTTTGGAAGATGTTAACTTAACTATTAAGGCGGGAGAATTCGTTTCTATTGTCGGACATTCAGGTGCCGGCAAAACTACATTAGCTAAAATGATTCTTGCAGAAGAAAAGCCAACTACTGGCTCTATTTGTTTTGAATCTGTTGATGTGCATAAATTAAAAAGCAAAGATTTAACTAAACTTCGCCAGAGAATCGGCGCGGTTTTTCAGGATTTTAAATTATTAACAAACAAAACTGCTTTTGAGAATATTGCTTTTGCGATGGAAGCTGTCGGAAAGAGTGACGAAGAAATAATGAACGATGTTCCGCATGTTTTGGAGTTAGTTGATTTGCAGAATAAAATTTTTCATTTTCCTCACCAAATGTCTGGAGGAGAAAAGCAACGTCTTGCAATCGCTAGAGCGATAATCAATCAGCCCGAAATTATCATTGCAGATGAACCAACAGGGAATTTGGATCCGGTAAGTACTTATGAAGTTATTCAGATTTTGAAAAAGATAAATGATTTGGGCACGACTGTTATTTTAACTACTCACAACAGAGGAGTTGTTGAATCAGTTGGAAAGAGAGTTATCACCATGGAAAAAGGAAAAGTTGTCAGAGATGACAAAGACGGGAAATATGTAATTTAAGTTTAACCTTAGCTAAACTAACTAGAAAAATAAAATTATTATGATGAACAAATTAAGAAGAGTAATAAATGCAGGATTTATAAATTTTAAAAGAAACGGTTTGATTTCTTGGGCTTCTGTTTTGGTTGTGACTGTTACGCTTTCTGTGATAACTGGCATAATTCTTTTGCAAGCTATTCTTAATTTTTCATTAGAGCAAATTAAAAACAAAGTTGACGTTACGATTTATTTCACAGTAGATGCTCCAGAAGTTAAAATAATGTCTCTAAAAGAATCAATAGAAAAACTTCCAGAAGTTGCTGAAGTTACTTACACTAGTGCAGATGAAGCTTTAGCATTATTCAGAGAAAGACATTCAGACGATTATCCAACGATACAGGCATTAGATGAAATAAACGAAAACCCTTTGGGGGCATACTTAAATATTAGAGCAAAAGAAGTTTCTCAGTATGAAAGTATCGCGAACTTTTTGAGTTCAGATGATGCTTTGGTTTTGGGCTCTTCTTCAATCATAGACAAAGTTAACTATCATCAGAACAAAGTTGTTATTGAAAGATTAAATTCAATAATAAGCGGAGCTCAGAAATTAGGATTTTTGGTAACTTTATTTTTAGTTATTATCTCAGTAATTATCACTTTCAATACTATTCGTTTGGCTATCTTTATAGCAAAAGAAGAAATCGGAGTTATGCGCTTGGTTGGAGCTTCTAAAATGCGCGTACGAGGTCCTTTTGTTGTAGAAGGAGCAATTTATGGAGTTATCGCAACAATCCTTTCAACGCTTATTTTCTGGCCAATTACAGCATGGCTTGGACACAATATGACTAATTTCTTGGGAGTAAATATATATGATTACTATGTTTCAAACTTCTTCCAGATTTTCTTAATAGTTTTATTATCAGGTATTGCTTTGGGAGTTGTTTCATCTCTCCTCGCTATTCGTCGATATTTAAATAGATAAGTAAGTTAGATAAGAAAAAAATAAAATGGCAAAAAAAGATAATTGCAAATATATTTTTGTAGTTGGTGGAGTTATTTCTGGAGTAGGAAAGGGAGTCACTTCTTCTTCTATTGGTTTGATTTTAAAAAACAGAGGACTAAACGTCACTTCTATTAAGATAGATCCATATATAAACGTAGACGCGGGTACAATGAATCCGACCGAACACGGAGAAGTTTTTGTTTTGAAAGATGGAGATGAAACAGATCAGGATATGGGAAATTATGAAAGATTTTTAGGTACTGATTTGACTAGAGTGAATTACATGACAACTGGTCGTGTGTATCAAACTGTTATTGAAAAAGAAAGAAATCTAGAATACAAAGGCAAGTGCGTGGAAGTTGTGCCACATATTCCGTTGGAAGTTATCAGAAGAATCAAAGAAGCACAAAAGAAAGCAAACGCTGATGTTGTGATTATTGAAATTGGTGGAACTATTGGTGAATATCAAAACATGCTTTTCTTGGAAGCTGCCAGAATGATGAAGATAGAGAACCCGAAAGATGTTTTCTTTGTGATGGTTTCTTTTTTACCAACTCCGCACACTGTTGGAGAAATGAAAACAAAGCCGACGCAAAATGCAGTTCGAACCTTGAATGCTTCAGGCGTTCAGCCAGATATCTTGATTGCTCGAGGGAAGACACCACTAGATGAAAAAAGAAAAGAAAAAATTTCTGTTTTCTGCAACGTTTTGCCAGACAGAATAATTTCTGCTCCAGACGTGCATAGTATTTATGATATTCCTGTAAATTTTGAAAAAGAAAAACTTTCAGAAAAAATCTGTGCTATCTTGGGAGTAACTTGCAGAAAACCAAACGAAGAAGCTTGGAAAAAATGGGTAACTTTCGCTAACAAAGTTCACAAGAGCACAGATACTGTAAAAATCGCAATGATTGGAAAATATTTTGAAACTGGAGATTTCATACTTTCTGATTCTTATCTTTCTGTTATAGAAGCAATAAAATATTCTGCTTATGCTCAAAACAAAAAGCCAATTTTAACTTGGCTTAACGCAACAGATTTTGAAAAAGATCCAAGTAAGTTAAAAGAATTAAAAAATTACGACGGCATAATTGTGCCAGGAGGTTTCGGTTCGAGAGGGATAGAAGGAATAATTTCCGCTGTAAAATTTGCCCGTGAAAACAAGATTCCGTATTTCGGTTTGTGTTACGGTATGCAGATGATTGTAATAGAATATGCAAGAAATATTCTTGGATTAAAAGATGCAAACACTAGAGAAATAGATCCAAAATCAAAACATCTTGTGATAGACATAATGGAGTCTCAAAAAGAAATTTTAAATAAAAATTTATATGGTGGCAGTATGAGATTGGGGGAATATAAAGCAATTTTGCAAAATGGAACAATCGCGCAGAAGGCTTATGGGCAGAAAGAAGTGTTAGAACGTCACAGACACAGATATGAAGTAAATCCTGCTTATATAAAAGACCTAGAAGCAAAAGGTTTGGTTTTTTCAGGACGCTCTCCAGAAGGAGAACTTATGGAGATAGCAGAATTACCAAAATCGAAGCATCCATTTTTCTTGGGCACGCAGTTTCATCCAGAATTCTTGGCTAGACCACTTGCACCTCATCCGCTTTTCTCAGCTTTCATAAAAGCTTGTATAAATAATAAAAAGAAATAGAAAAGTTTTTGCTCTTGTATTTTTTATAAAATATGTTATTATATATACATATAGTTTTTTAAAGTTCATTTATTTATTCACAATAAAATTCTGAAAATATGAAAGGTAAATTGCCGGTAACTGGATTTATCACTTTGGAAAGTGATGAGTCATCCTGGAGTCTTCTTGTTAATAAATTAGTAGAGAAAGTTTTAACTTCTGCCCTCGTTGAAATTGGAGAGAAAAAAGTACGCGTGAAAATTATTTTACAAGTAATTTTTCCACCTAATTCAATGAGAATTGATCGCAAACTTGTTTTCACTTCTCAATTAGGAGAAGGTTTTGCCAAGGGAAATCAGAGAACGTGGAAATTCTTTGCAGAGTTTTTGGACAGAGGTTCCTGGACATTTCTCGGATATATTGACGGAGAAAACAAAGTTCCCGTACTGATCGTGTATTACCCACAGATAAATAAGGCAGTTTATTCGCAAAAACTTGCCAGTGAAAATGATCAGGAGTTCCATCCTTACATGAATTAGTTTTTCAGAAACAAAACAACAATCAGCAGGTTCACACTTGCTGGTTGTTTTTATTTTGAATTTGGGCTGGGAGACTAGGATTCGAACCTAGATAAACGGTTCCAGAAACCGTTGTCCTACCATTAGACGATCTCCCAATATCTTTCTGAATACTCTTATAGATTAATACAAAAAGGCATTTTTATCAAATTTTGATATAATAATCTAATGGAACTAAAACTTGTTGTAAGAGCTAGAGGTATTATTTCTCATGAAGATAAACTTTTGGTGGTTAGTCACGGAGAAGATTTTGACTATTATGCTTTGCCTGGTGGTCATATTGAATTTGGAGAAGATCCAAAAGAATGTATAAAAAGAGAAATAGAAGAAGAGCTTGGTATAACGCCTGAAGTCGGGAGACTTTTATATATTTATACATTTAATCATAGCAAAGAGAGATATTTTGTTGAGTTCTTTTTTGAGATTACAAATGGAGAATATTTTTTAAATATAGAAAAATTAAGAAACGGAACTCATAGTCATGAAATCTTTAAAATTCTTTGGATAAATAAAAATGACAATTTTAATTTGTTACCGAAAAAAGTTTTAGAAGACTTTAAAAATGGGAATTTATTATCAGATAGTGTAAGGTTTATAAAATAAATTTATGGAACAGCCGGCATTAGAAAAAAATAAGAATAATGAAAAGTTAGAAGAATACAGAAAAGAATTACGAGAAAAATGTATTGCTATTTTTAATGATAAAGAAAAACTAAAAAGGGTGGTCGCCAATGTTGACGGTAGATTAGAAACATTTAAGGAATACGGATTTTCTATAGAAAAAGATAAAATAGTAGCAGATGTGCAGAAAGCTGTGGGGGCAAAAGACGCAGAGGCTTTTGCAGGTAGTTTTTTAAAAGCAGTTGAGCCATATTTGATTTTAATTTCAGATGAAAAAGTTAGTGATTTAATGAGAAAAGCTGATGAGGATGCTAGAAGAAAAGAAATATTTAATGAAGATGGTAATTTTAAATTAAGTGAGGTTCTATATGCTGGGGCAGGGAAAAATGAAGCGCAGATACATTTAGCACCATCAGCTGAATTAATAAAAGAGAAGGGTTTGGCTTTTTTTAAGAATGAAGTGAAAATCGGTCTTAAAAAATTAGCAGAAAACATAAGGCTTTATCCTGAAATTAAAAAAATAACTGCAACTTCTTGGATTGTTGGTAAAAATCCTGCTTTATTGGAAGATCTTGGTTTTACGGTTATTGGTGGTATTTCAGAAGAAGAAAAAGAAAAGCACTTCAAAGATGAAACACGACCGATCGCAAAAGCTTTTATAAGTAGGGAAGATTTATTAGAAAAATATGCAAAATAAAAACATACAAAAGAAACTTTGGTTTAAAAGAAAAACTTATGGTTGGGGATGGACACCGGTCGCTTGGCAAGGATCGCTTGTGATTGTTTTATATGTTTTGTTTATTGTTTCTGGCGTTGCAGATTTGGATCACGAAAGTTTCAAAAATATTTTGTTGATAATTCTTGCTACTGTTTTGCTTATTTATATTTGTTACAAAAAAGGAGAAAAGCCAAAGTGGCAGTGGGGAAATAAAAAATAAATGTTATAATACTGCCATATGGAACAATCTTGGACTATGATAATTGTCTCGCTTGTTGCTGTAGTTTTTGTATTTCTTTTTGCTGTAAAAAAACTCGGACACCAGGTGCAGTATTTAGTAGGTGATAGACTAAAAAATTTAGTTGATAAATTTACTAATACAAAATTTAAGGGATTAATTTCTGGTTTTGTTGCTACGACTGCATTGCAATCCAGCACGGCTTTTACTGTAATGTTGGTTTCTTTTGTTGATGCGGGGATTATCCCTTTTGCCAATAGTATCCCAATGATAATTGGATCAAATATTGGTTCGACGATTACTACGCAACTTATCGCTTTTAAAATTTTAAACATTGCTCCGTATCTTTTGGTTATTGGTTTTATTTTGATGAATTTAAAGCATAGATATCAGAGATTCGGTAAGCCTATATTTTATTTTGGATTAGTGTTTTCTTGTTTATTTATAATTTCAGTACTCGCTGGTTCTTTCAAAGAAAGCGCTATTTTAATTTCTTTGGTTGAAAAAACTTCAAATTTGTTTGTTGCTATTTCGATAGGTTTTATTTTGGTAAATATTTTACAATCTAGTTCGATAACTACCAGTATAATTGTGATTTTTGCTGCAACTGGACTTCTGACTTTTTATCAGGCTTTCGGTTTAGTTTTGGGAGCAAATATTGGAACTACTACGACAGCCTTGTTGGCTTCTTTGGTAACAGGGAAACAGGGAAAAAGAGTTGCAATGACACATTTTTTTTACAATTTAATTGGAGCGATTATCTTTTTGCCGTTCGTTGGTGTTTTTATTAAATTAATGATGAAATTACCAATTGGTATAGCCGGGCAGGTTGCTGCTTCTCATTTGATTTATAATTTAATAATTGCGATAATATTCTTTTTTGCAATTAAACCGTTAGAATTATTAGTTCATAAAGTTGTTAAATAATAATGAAAGAAAAAATTCAAGATAAAACAAAACAAATAGTAAAACATAAAAATTTTTGGCCGTGTTCTGCGCTTATTTTTTTAACGACTTTTATTTTTCTAATTGGTGCGGGAATGATAAATGTTACAGGCATGTCGTATCAGAGAGAAAAGGGGACAGAAGAAGAAAAAAATAATAAAGAAGAAGTTACTGAAAATAAAATTTTGCCACTTGATAAAGCAGACTATGATGCGCGAATGGAAAAATTAGCAAATAATCCTGTTGTACCGGCACCTGCGCCAAAAATTGATCCAGCTACCGGTCAACCTATTCCTACTTCAGTTCCAACACCAACTCCTAAGCCGAATCTTTGGCCGGTAAAAACTGTTTATCCAAAAGACGGCGCAGTTTTGCCGTTTAACAGAATTGTTGCTTACTATGGAAATTTGTATTCTACAAAAATGGGAGTTTTGGGAGAATACGAAGAAGATGTAATGTTAGAAAAATTAAAAGTAGAAGTAGATAAATGGACGGCTGCTGATCCAGAAACTCCAGCAATTCCAGCTTTGCATTATATTGCAGTGACGGCACAGGGAAGTCCTGGAGATAGTGGAAAATACAGATTTAGAATGCCAGACAAAGAAATCGATAAAGTATTAGCGATGGCGGAAAAGATTGATGCTTTGGTTTTTTTAGATATTCAAGTTGGCTTGAGTAATTTGCAAGCTGAAATTCCTGTCTTTGAAAAATATCTCAAAATGCCAAATGTGCACTTGGGCATAGATCCAGAATTTTCTATGAAAACTGGTAAGAAACCAGGTAGCGTGATTGGAACTTTTGATGCAGCTGATGTAAATTATGCAGCAAATTATTTGGCAAAACTTGTGCAAGAAAATAATTTGCCACCGAAAATTCTAATCGTGCATAGATTTACACAAAAAATGGTGACAAATTACCAAAATATAAAACCTTTGCCTGAAGTGCAGATGGTTATGGACATGGACGGTTGGGGTCCAAAAGCAAAGAAAATTGGTACATACAAGCAGTTTATTTACAAAGAGCCAGTGCAGTTTACTGGTTTCAAATTGTTTTACAAAAATGACGTGAAAGAGCCCGGAACTACTTTGCTTTCACCAGAAGAGTTGTTAAAGCTAAACCCAAGGCCAATCTATATTCAGTTTCAGTAAGTTAAAATTAATTAGATCTAATTAATTTAATTTTCGCTTAACTTTTGGTATAATTTCAAAATGAATATTTTTGTTGAAATTGGTATTATCGTTTTTATCGCCACAGCGGTTTGTTTTTTGATGCGAATGTTAAAACAGCCGATTATCGTTGGTTATATTTTGAGCGGAATTATTTTAGGTCCTTATTTTTTAAATTTAATTCAGTCGAGTGATTATCTGGAAGCTTTTTCTAAAATTGGAATTGCTATACTTTTGTTTATCGTCGGTCTTAATCTTAAACCAGATGTTGTGAGGGAAGTGGGTAAAGTTTCTTTGATTGCTGGTATTGGGCAAATGCTTGCCACTTCTGTTTTGAGTTTTCTTTTGTTAAATTCTATCGGTTTTGATATAACATCTTCTATTTATATTTCTATTGCTATTAGTTTCAGTAGTACGATTATTGTCTTGAAACTTCTCTCAGATAAAGGTGACTTGAATAAACTATATGGAAAAATTTCAGTTGGTTTTTTGATTGTGCAAGATATTTTTGCAACATTAGTACTTTTAGGAATTTCTATTCTTAATTCTTCTGGAGTGCAAAAAGATTTCAGTTCTGCTTTTTTCTTGGCAATTAAATGTGTATTTTTCTTTCTCGTTTTGTATATAATAAGCAAATTTGTTTTGCCAAGATTAAGCAAGTTTCTAACGAAATCTTCTGAGTTGCTTTTCTTGTTTTCAATATCTTGGGGATTGGGCTTGGCTGTCGTGTTTTATCTTTTTGGTTTCTCTTTGGAAATTGGCGCCTTGGCAGCTGGTGTAGCTCTTTCTTCATTTAATTTTTCCCAAGAAATTGCTGCTAGATTAAAGCCACTTAGAGACTTTTTTGTCTTGTTGTTTTTCGTAATGCTTGGTTCGCAAATGGTTTTCGCGCATCTTAGTAGTATTATTGTTCCAGCTTTGATTGTTTCTTTATTTGTTCTGATTTTGAAGCCAATGCTTGTTTTTTTGATTATGAATATTCTTGGTTATGGCAATCGCACGAGTTTTTCTGCTAGTGTTGCTATGGCGCAGATTAGTGAATTTTCTTTGATTCTTGCCGGATTGGGGCTTTCTTTGGGACATATCAATAATGAAATAGTTTCGTTAATTACTTTAGTTGGAATAATCACTATTGCTGGATCAACTTATTTAATTTTGTATTCTGAAAAAATTTATGATTTGTTAAAAAATATTTTGCAGCTTATCGAATTTAATAAAAAAGCTAAACAGAAAGAAGAGGAACTTGCAGAAGAAGCCGATTTGTTAATTTTTGGTTACGACCGAGTTGGTTATGATTTCGTGAAAGTGGCAAAAAAAATGGGTATCAAATATCTCGTTGTTGATTTTGACCCAGAAGCGATAAAAGCTCTTGAAGAAAAGAAAGTTCCTTGTGCTTTCGGGGATGCTGATGATATAGACTTTTTAGATGAAATAAAAATTCACAAAGCAAAAATGATTGTTTCTACTATTCCTGAATTCAAAACAAATTTAAATCTTGTTTCGTATTACAAAAATCATAATCCAAATGGAATTATCGTAGTTATCTCGCACAATATTAAAGATACAAAGATACTTTACAAACATGGCGCATCTTTTGTCGTTATGCCACATTATTTGGGTGCGAAACATGCTGCGCAGATGATAGAAAATTTTGCGTTCAAAGATGAAGAATTTGAAAGAGAAAGAAAACAACATTTAGAATATTTAGAAGAAAGGCAAAAGAATACTAAATAAATATTAAAAAAGCTGGATACCCAATAGGTTCCAGCTTTTTTTTGTTAAAATCTAATATTCAAAAAATAAATAATCCCTGTCCAGATTAGAGTTGCGAGCGCAGAGCTTGCGAGAAGTAAGATCCAAACTCTTATTCCAGGTTTTTTATCGGGTCGATAATTATCTTTGTAAAAAACAGTGCAAAGATAAGGCTCTAACCCAAACAGAAGAATAACTGTCGGTAGTCTTTTGTTTTTACAAACAAAATTTATTGCATGGAATAAAATACTTTTTTCTGTTCGCCATTTTGTGATTTCTAAAAAAATGTAAGTAATAGTGACGCCGACAAAAAATAATACTAACGTCGCTGACCATTCTTGCATTCTTGTTAAAAGTATTGGACTCAAAATCCAGGTGCAAGTAGAGACCAGCAAATGACGAATAAAGAAAAGCCAGTCCAGTAAAGTAAAATCTTTTATTATTTGATATATTTTGCGGAGTACTTTCACCTCCGCGTGTTCTATGCTAAATAGAATTACGAACATGATTTTCTCCTTTCTTATTTATTTTTGTTGTTTTTAAAGGTCTATTTGTCTATCGTTTTGTTTAATACTAGCATTTTTAGGACTTTTATCAATAAGAGTTATTAGCTTTTTAAATTCTTATTTTTGAGTTAAAATTACTGAATGGAAACAAAAAAAGAAAAGAAAAAGTTTTCAGTTATCGCTCGAGTAAGAAGCACAGACAATGCTTTGAGGGGAATAAAGATTTTACTAAAAACCGGTCATAATTTTTGGGTGCATGTATTTTTTGCTGTCTTGGCAATTTATTTAGGAGTTATCTTGCACATATCTAGCACAGAATGGGTTTTGATTGTTTTAGCTATCAGTTTGGTTGTTATTGCAGAAGCTTTCAACACAGCGATCGAAGTAGACATAGATTTGACCTCACCAGGATATCATCCATATGCCCGTGACGCAAAAGATATTTCAGCCGGAGCCGTGGCGTTAGCTGTTATTGCTGCTGGAATTATTGGCCTGATAGTGTTTTTACCAAAGATTTTTTTGCTAATTATCTAATTATTTAATTTTTGCACATAAATTTGCTTGTGCTATAATTTGTCTTATATGAAGAAAATCAAAATATTTTTTATAATTTTAGCCGTATTATTATTAGGTTTTGTTGTTTATATGTCAGCTCGTACTTCTGGAAACAGAGAAAATGCTGTTAAGGACAATAATGGAACTCAGCAGGTAGCAGGAAAGTACGATGCTTTTGTTAATTGTATAAAAGAAAAAGGGGTAGTCTTTTACGGAGCTTTCTGGTGTCCACATTGTCAGAAAAACAAAGAAATGTTCGGTGATTCAAAAGATTTACTTCCTTACGTAGAATGTTCTACAGAAGACGGTCAAGGACAGGTTCAAGTTTGTAAAGATGAAGGCATAACAGGATACCCAACATGGAAATTTGCTGACGGAACAAAATTACCTGGAGAAATTACTTTCGAAACTCTCGCCCAGAAAACTTCTTGTGCTTTGCCTCAATAAAAAATAATATCCTGATTTAACCCAATGATTATTTTTAAAGTTTTTGAAATAAGAAGCTTGCTTAAAGATGCTCGAGAAGCCTCAAAAAATCCTGTTGAATTTGGTACTAAATTGTTAATTAAAAAAACTAGATTAGTTTTGATTATCTCTTTGATTTTGGATTTAGTCTTTTTGGGATCTTTTTACATTTTGGGCTATACTGGCTGGGTGTTGAGTTATTGGACTTTGTTTAAAATTCTTTTCTGGATGCTCTTGGTGCCGTCACTTTTTATTGTGCCATTCTTGTTTACGGTGATAAAAGAAACTTCGCATATTATAAAGAGATTTCCAAAATCAAAAGAAGTAGAAATTCAAGAGGTTAAAATTACAGAATCTAAAAAAAATTAAAATTAAATTAAAAAACCTAGCTGAGCTAGGTTTTTTAATTTTTAGTTCTTTTGTTTTCTATCTTCTTTCTCTGTAATCGTATTCGTCATCGTCGTCTTTTGTTTTTTCTTTTTCTTCCTCTTCTTTCAATGGAATACCACATCTTGCGCAGACGTCGTTGTATTGCCTAAGACCGCAGAAAGGGCAGGTGATATCTTCTTGTTTTGTTTCTTCGTTTTCGTCGTACATATTATTTTTATTTATTTTGCATATAATCTTTATTATAATTTCATATTATAATGTTTCTTCTCTTTTTTGCAAAATGGTATAATAGAAGCATGATAGATTTAGAAAAGAAAAAAGAAATAAAAAAACAAATTAGAAGTCAGACGGCTGGTTATTTGACCGGGGCGCTCGGACTTGTTGTCGGTTTGGCTTGGAGTGACGCTATCAAGGCTCTAATCGCGATGCTTTTCCCATTCGCCAAAAACGGTATTATTGCGATGTTTGTTTATGCCGTTGTTTTGACTGTTGCCGTAGTAATTATCGGGGGATATCTTCTAAAACCAACCCCAGAGGAAAGCGAGAAGAAAGAAGGCGATAAGAGTGTTAAAAAATAGCTTATAAGGTATAATATAAGGGTCAGTTATTATCATTAATTTTAAATATAAATATATGGAATTAAAAGCATTGTGCATGAAGTGTAGAGACGCAAATAACAAGCCAACTATGCAAGTTATGAAAGATCCAAAAGTGACAAAGAATGAAAAAGGCAGATATTCAGCAAAGGGAACTTGCACACAGTGTGGAGGAAACATGTTCAAGTTTCTTTCACAAGCAGATGCAGAAGCGTTGATGAAATAAAGAAAGACTTAAAAACCACCCTAGAAATAGGGTGGTTTTTAATAATTGACCATAATATTTTTATGGTATAATTTAAATTATGAAAATAGAATTTGATGCAAATGATAAAAAATTAAAAGAATTGTTTGGTGAAGAAAAGTATATTATTCCTCGATATCAAAGGCCGTATTCTTGGACGGTTAGTGAAGTTGAGGATTTATGGAATGATATTACTCGAGACGATTCTATTTTTTTAGGATCTTTCGTTTTTAACTATGAGAATTATGAGAAAACAAAGTTTGTTGAAGTAATTGATGGGCAACAAAGATTAATTACGTTGACAATATTTTTTGCAGTTTTAAGAGATGTTTACAAGGAACTAAAAGAAGAAAAGAAGTCGAATAAAACACAGGAGTTAATAGCTTTTGTTGATGATGTGTATTTAACTCAAGACTTTAGATTAAAATGCGGAGATTCCCTAGCCCATTTTTTTGAACAGCATATTCAAAAAGGAGAAGCTTTTCCTAAAAAAATCAAAAGAAAGGAACATAAACAAATAAGAGAGAACTACGAATTTTTGCTTGATAAAATAAAAGAGGATATTTTAGAAAAAGATACTTCTGAAAAAATAAAATACGTAGATGAATTAAAAAGAAGGATATTTGATTTTAAAATCATTCTTATACAAACAAAGAGCAATGAAGATGCATACTCTATTTTTGAAACGGTTAATGCTCGAGGTGCTGACTTAACAAGTGCCGATTTGTTAAAAAATTATATTTTTGGACAATTATCAAAACAGGATGGTGAAGAGGATTACGCAAAAGTAAAATGGTCAGAAATAGTAGATAATGTTGAAAGTGTTAAGGGAAAATTGTCAGTATCTAAATTGATTAGATATTTTTGGTTATCTAAATATGGTTTCACCACTGAAAAAAAACTATATAAAGAAATCAAAAAAGAAATTAAAGATTATAATAAATTATTAGAAGAGATACATTTAGCTTCAGATTGTTATGCGAAAATGGTTGGAGATGTTGTTGCTGATGATTGGGAGGAATTTGAAGATGATGTAAATGTGCCTAGAATGATGGATGCCTTTAAGGCGTTAAGAATTATGGGAATTACCCAACCATTTCCCATTATTTTTGTGTTATTAATGAATCACAGTAAAATTCCATTGGATTTTTCTAATTTTTTAAAGATGCTAGAAAATCATCATTTTGCTTTCTCTGCTGTTTGTAAACTGTCTGGAAACGTAGTTGAAAAAATTTATTATAAAAGAGCGCTGGAAATACAAAAAGCTATTACTATAGAAAAAGAAGAAGATAGAAGGGTGGCAATTGAGACTATTTTTCATAATTTAATAAATGAATTAAAACAGAAACATTATCCTAGCAAGGAGCAGTTTATTGAAAAGTTTATGGATTTGGAATATCCAGACAATTTAATAAAATATATTTTTTCTAAAATCGAAAATGATAAAAACGGAAAGTGTGAAAAAACAGATTGGTCTTCAGTTAACATTGAACATATTCTTCCTCAAAATCCAACTGAATGGGGAAAAACTAAAAAAGATGTCAGAGAATATGTTGATTTGTTGGGTAATCTAACACTAGTCTCTAAAAAAATAAACGGTTCTATTGGTAATAAACCATTAGAACAAAAGGTTAAAGAATTTGAAAAAACTAAATTGAAAATTAATGAAGAACTAATAAAACAATGGAAATCTACCGAATATAATTGGACAGAAAAAGAAATTTTAGACAGGCAAAAGGCATTAGCTGAATATGCATACGAGGTTGTTTGGAAATTTTAAATTAATTAATTTAAGTGTCATCTTTCACCCCAACCGAAAAAGTTCTACTCAAAAAACTCAACACCCCCGCAAAAGTGCAGGACTATTTGAACAGTCTGGAGTTTAATTTTGAAACAGACGGCAAAGATGTTATCAAATCGCCAGTCAGAGTGATGCGAGAGAAAAGCGCACATTGTATGGAAGGCGCTGTCTTAGCTGCTTATATTCTGTCTTTACATGGCTATAAACCGCTTATTTTGCACTTACAGACGACGAAACATGACTTTGACCATGTAATTGCTGTTTTTCAAAAAGATGGGCTTTGGGGCGCGATTTCTAAGACAAATCATGCTGTTTTGAGATACAGAGAAGCTGTTTATAAAGATATTAGAGAATTAGTCATGAGTTATTTTCATGAATATTTTTTGAATGAAAATGGCAAGAAGACTTTAAGAAAATATTCTGAAGTGCTAGATCTGAGTAAGAAAGATATTTTGAAAAAAATTGGCAAAGATTGGGCGATGAGGGAAGATGATTTATGGGAAATAGATGATGAGCTAGATAGAATTAAGCATTATGAAATAGTGCCTAAAAAGTTAAGTAAAAAAGTTTACAAAAATTTGCGCAAAGCTGACAAAGTTGAAATCGAAGCGGGGAAGATAGTAGAATATAAAAAAAGATAAATATATTAAATGCAAAAATGTAAGTGTAAAAGTTTATGGGAAAGAAGAAAAAAATAATTACTTTTCAAGCGGATTTAATTTTTTTAATACATTGCTTTATTGTTTTTATAATTGTTTTTGGTTGGGCTTTTGTTAGATTAAATTTTATTTATCCGTTGGTTTTGGTCACCACTCTTATTTTGGAAACAATATTTGGTTATTGTATTTTGACAGAATTTGAATTTAGACTTCGTAAAAAAATAGAGCCAGAGTTAGAATATGATCATTCTTTTGTGACCTATTATATGTATAAAATTTATAATTTTAAAATACCGAGAAAATTTTTAGATGTTGTTTACAGATCTTTTTTAGTGGTCTCTTTAATGATTTATTTTGTAAAAACGTTTATAATAACGTAAGTATATGAAATTACCATCCAAAAGATTAGTTTTAACGCAAATTTTCTTAATTTTTATTTTGCCGGTTGCGTTGCTTTACTTCAAAATTTTGCCGTCAGATTGGCGCATGATTTTGCTTTTGATTTGTTCTATTTTTATTTATGGAATCATCAGACATGAAAGATGGACGCACGTGGATATGGGTTTGCGCCATGACAATTTTAAAAAAGCAGTGCCATTTTATTTTGTTTTCACTTTGTTGGGTGTGCTAGCTCTTGTGATTATTCAACACAAATTGGGACTTCAGAATTTGAATACAAAAGAATTTTTTATCAGAACTTGGGCCTTCTTTATTCCAGTTTCTTTTTTTCAAGAATTCGCTTTCAGAGCTTTTTTGATTCCAAGATTGCAATATTTGTATAACAATAAAGTTACAGTTATTTTAGTAAATGCTATTTTATTCACACTTATTCATATTATTTATCCAAATTTGGGAGTTGGTTTGATTGTAGCTTTTGTTTCTGGAATTTTCTTCGCTTGGCTGTATCAGAAATATCCAAATTTGCTTTTGGTTTCTACTTCGCACGCAGTTCTAAATTTGCTTGCTGTTTTGTTGGGATTCTTTAATTTGAGTTAAGAAAATATATTCTTAACTAAGTTCAAAACTTTTCTGAACCAGTTTGTGTGAGCTGGTTTTTCTGTTTGTGCTAAATCTCGCGCTATGTTTATTTCTGGCTGTTCTGTTTGTAGGGCAGTAGCGTTTTGAGTTGGTTTCGCAGTGTAAACTTTTGTTTCACTGTTTCTGTTAGGATTAGGATTTACCGGATTTTGAATTATTTCAATTTTTTGTTTCTCAAATTGGTGCATGATTTGGTTCCAAGATTTTTCTGACGCTGCTATTGCTGCATAGCTTGTTTTCCAAATTTTACTGTCTAGATTTTCTGTCTCTGAAATTTTTACAGAGCCGTCTGTTTCTTGATTTTCACTTAGATAATTTAAAGGATTATTTCCGTTTTTAGTCCAATCTTCTATTTTTTCATTCAAAGCCAAAATACTGTTTGCTGCCCATGCTGTCGATGAAACGTTTTCCCAACTTCCATCTTCTAGTTGTTTTTCTTTTAGATATTTTTTGGCGTTTTCTAGCGCAGTTTTAACTTTTGGGTTTTCGTTAAATTTAACAAGAGCTTGAATTCCTGCGCTTGTGATATCTATATTGTTGTCCCAAGAACCGTCTGCTTTTTGTTGGGATAGAATAAAGTCTATGCTTTTTGTTACTTGCGTGTCTTTCAAATCAAACCCTGCGTTTTGCAAAACTAATATTGCAAAAATGTCGTCGTTGTCTAGATTTGCATCGCCGAACTGTTCTGTTTTGCTGTCATAATGTGAAATTATTTTCGCGATGTAATTTATACTGTTTGTGTTGTACGGATTTAAATTTAAAGACATGAGAGCAAATGCGTGTCTTTCTAGATCTGTTAGGGAGGCACTGTTTGAAAATTTATTTTCAGAATAATATTTTATTAATTTTTCTTTCTGTTCTGAAAAATTAGAACTTGTGTCAGAACCGAAAGCTATTCCTGCCCAGTCTGTGTATAATTCTGCGCCAAAAGTGCTGTCTGCTTTTTGTTGTGAAGCTAAATATTCTAAAGCTTTTTTATAATCAAAAATTTCTTTCTCTACTTTTTTTGAACTGCCGCCAGAAGAATGGAAATGTTGCACTTGTTCTTCTGTTTCTGCTTCTGTTTGTGGATCTATGAAAGTTAAATAAACCTGATCGCCGGCTTGAAGTGTATATTGATTCATACCAACCATTGCGTCTGCGCCGTTTGTGCCCCAACTCCAATAGTGATAAACATCAAAACCGTTTGTGTCTTGGGTGACAAAACCAGAAATATTATTAATAGAATTTAGAAAAATTCCTGGCGCCCAGGCTGTGTTCCAGTCAGAAGTTAAGCCAGATTGTAAAACAGCGCAATATGCTGTGACTTTTAGATTTCCAGATGTTGGATTGTCGCTTTCGCATGCTGAGACAGTAATATTGTTGTTGTATAAATTTCCAGAATTTGTCGTGACAGTCAGGTGGATAGAAACTGGATCTGGAATTGTTGGTTCTGCTGGCGGGTAAGTACAAGAGCTATCATCTTGTGTTGCAGCGGGATTGTAGTTTGTTGCTGTTTCGTCCATACAGCCGAGAACTGGTTCTGCTGGTGGGTAAGTGCATGAGCCGTCGTCTTGAGTTGCAGATAAATTATAATTTGTTGCTGTTTCGTCCATGCAACCCAATACTGGTGTTGGATCTGGAGCTACTTGAGCTTCAACATGATTTGTAGTAATTCCTAATACAGAAGTAAGTAATAAAGTAATTATTAGTAAAAATTTTTTAAATTTATGCATGTTTTTTATTTTATTAGTTAGCTTTTTCAAATTTCCAAGAAACTGTATCTCCTGGTTTTAATTTATAATTAGATATGCCAATGTTAGCTTTCGCATTATTTACATAATAGATCCAATTTTCTTCACCGTTATTTTTTATACCATTTATTTCTTCAACAAAAGCTCCCATTGCTGCATAATTTTTTTCTTCAAAATTTATTTTTCCGTCTGTTCTAGCTTTTTTCATAAAGTCATAAATAGTGCCAGATTCTGTCAGCTCACTTTCTGTTTTTGTGCCATTTATTTCTAAAGTTGCAAATTGTTTGTTGCTGGAGGCTAATATATTTTCTGATACTTTTTCTTCTACACTTTTTTCCGTTGAGCTAGTTGAACTAATAGAATTATTCGTCTGCTGTTGCTCGACAGGGACATTCTCGTTTTGTATTTTTGGCTGAGTGTTCTTCTGAAATTTTGTTATCAGAAAAAAACTTATTACCAACAAAATAATTATTGGAATCAGCCTTCTTATTTTTCTTTTTGATATTGTCATATTTTATTTAAAAACAAAAAGTTACTTATAATAAAAAAATTCTGCTCTCGGGCAGAATCTATAAGCTTTTTGTTTGTCGTAAGTTAAATGTGACAATAAAAGCATTTTCCTGCTCGGGATTTTAAAATATTTGGTAATCGGACTTGTCTCCTGAGTTAAAGGAGCTTACCGTAGCGGCACTGCACTGGAATTTCACCAGTTTCCCCAAATATTTTTATTGAATTTTTAAGCGAACATCTATATTCTATGCTCTATAAATTCTTTGTCAAACAGAAGAATTGTGGATTAATTTGTATCTTTTAATTTAAGCGTAATTAGTAAACCGATTAGCATGATTGCGCCCAAAACATAAAAGAGATATTCGAAAGATGGTACTAAAAATAAAATTGGAATAGCAAATATTGGTGCGATTATATAAGAAAGGGGATAAGTGTTTCTGAAAAAGTTTACTTCTTCGGCTGCTTCGGGTTTTATCTTTTTGAAAAAATAAGTTTCACTCATTACTTCTATCATGGCAGCACCGATTCTTGTGCCAAACAAAAGAAGCCCCCAAGCCAAAACACTTGGTATTTTTACAAAAGGAATTAATAGTGTAAAAAATGCACTTATTGCAAATCCTGCTATCAATAATTCTTTCTCACCAATTTTGTCAGAAATTTTTCCCAATGGATATTCTAAAATTACAAAAGGCAAAAGCATGATTGTGAAAATAATTCCTATTTTGTCCCAGCCCAAACCAAGATGATCGTATAAGTAAATTGGAGTGTAGATAACCATCCAGGCGAAAAAGAATTTTAAAATTAAATTTATAAAATAAATTCGAGTTAAATTTTTTCTGCGCAAAAAAGATTTGAAAGTTCGCAACATTGGCATTTTGATATATTTTGGATCTTTGAAATCATGCAGATAGAAAGTCAAAATTAAAGAAACTACTAGCATGAAAATAGAAGAGAACAAATAAATTCCTTTGAAAGAACTTCTATTTATAATAGAGCCAGAAATCGTTTGCGCGATAACCCAAGCCAGATTGGTGAGAGTTAGATATAAACCTCTGAATTTGCCAATTGATGATTTTTTGGATGTCTCTTCTATGAAGATATCAAAAGAAGCTATCAGGATATTGCTGAGAATAAAGTAAACGATAAAAGCTGGGATAACAATAAAATCTTTTCCTCCGAAAGCCATTAAAAGCAAAGAAAAGAATGACGCGATAGAAAACCAAAGTGAAGCTTTTCTGTTACCAACTTTTGTTAATAATTCTGGCGCTTTGGATAACCCCCAAATAGTTATAATAGAAGCCAAAATATAAGCTAGACCAACATAATTTTCACTTATGTATCCTTCCAAAAATGTTGAGTTTATGTAAGAAGTTAACGCAAGGGGAACAGAAAATAAAAAACCAAGCGAATATATAATTATCCTTTCTCTTTTCATCATTTATGATATCTATTTTACCTTATTTTTGTTTTTTAAAACAGTTGGAACTAGATATAAACTAGACAGTAAGAATTACTGGGATAATCAAAGGTCTCTTTGCTGTTTTTTGGTAAAGATATTTAGAAACAGTTTCACCAAGATTGTTTTTGATGATATCAAAATCTGGTTGAGTGTGTTGCATTTTTGCAGTTGAGTCTTCAACTGTTTTTTTGATTATGATTCTAACTTGTCTTAAGAGTTCTTGATTTTCTTTTAGGTAAACGAAACCTCGAGAAATTAAATCAGGGGATTTTTTAAGTTTACCTGTTTTCTGATCTATTAATGCGATTATCACAAACATTCCGTCTTGCGCGAGCATCACTCTGTCGCGAATAACAACGTTTTGGTCGTCACTTACTGAGCTTCCGTCGACTAGCATTAGTCCAGCTGGAGCTTTTTCTTTTCTTGAATAAATTTTTTGTCCGTCTTCTGAAATTTCTATCACTGTTCCGTTGTCTGGCACTATTATATTTTCTTCTGGTGTGCCAAGTTCCATTGCTAATTCTTTATGAAGTTTTAAGTGATAGTGATGTCCGTGAATAGGGATAAAGAATTTTGGATGAGTTTTTCTGTGTAGCCACTTGATGTCTTCTTTGTTTCCGTGTCCGGTTGCGTGCACATAGTCTTCTCCAGCTGTTCTGTAGCTGATAATTCTAACACCTTGTCTTGCCAAATTATCTTTTATTTTTTGCACTGCTCTTTCGTTCCCAGGCACAATTGAGGCTGAGAGTATAATAGTGTCGCCTTTTTTGATAGAGAACTTAGCATGAGATCTGTTAGCTGCTCGAGACAAAGCTGCGTATTCTTCTCCTTGTGAACCCGTCATTAAGACGACTACTTTGTTTGGCGGATAACTATTTGCTTCTTCGATTGGAATTATTGTGCCTTTTTTTGGTTTGAAGAAATTTGCTTCGATAGCAACTTCTATGTTTGTTTTCATAGAACGTCCATCGATTGCGATTTTTTTACCCATTGCTTCTGCTGTTTTTACAATATGTGCCAAACGTGTAATATGCGAAGCAAAAGCTGCGATTATTATTCTGCCATTTATTTTTTTCAGTAAATTATCAAGTCCTTCGTGTACTTTTGATTCTGGAAGGGAATAGCCTTCGTTTTCTACGTTTGTTGAATCTGTCAACAAAAGAAGTACTTTTGCTTTATCAAAAATAGAATATTCGTTTTCTTCTTCTGCTGAAACAATGCCATCAACTTGATCCAATTTGTAATCTCCCGGTGTGACGATCCAGCCATGTTCTGTTTCGATTATTATTCCCATTGAATCTGGAATAGTGTGGGTTACGCCGAAGAATCTTATTTTTATTTTTCCACAAGTAATAACTTCATTTTTTTCTACCACGTTTAATTTTGGTTGAGGAAGATGAGGAAATTCTGCTTGGCGTTTTTTTAACATCAAGACAGAAAGATTTCTAGAATATACTGGCGGATTTCCAATTCTAGACAAAACCAAAGGTACACCACCGATATGGTCCAAGTGGGCGTGAGTTATCAGAAGCGCTCTGATTTTATCTTTTCTTTCTTCAAGATAAGTAGTGTTTGGGATAATATAATCAACCCCTGGCGTTTCTTCGTTAGAAAAATACATACCGGCGTCTACTACGATTATGTCGTCGCCGATTTCGATCGCAGTCATGTTTTTTCCAATTTCTTCTACGCCACCAAGTGGAATGATTCTTATTTTGCCATTTTCTAGAGGAGGAATTTTAACTTCATTCTCTTTTTTACCTCCTAATTTTTTAGGGAAAGACTTTCCTCTAACTTTTGAGCCCTTACCAAATTTTGAATACTGGTAAGTTGAGCTTTTGTTAGTTTTTTTATTTTCTGTTGTTGTCTGTTGTTTTTGTTCTTTCGGTTCTGGTTTTTTTTCGATACTTACCGAGCTGAAAGAGAGTCTGTTTTTTTTATTCATTTTGTTTTTTTAATTAGTAATTTAATAAACGTTAGTTTTTTTATTTTTTTATCTTGCGAAGATTTTCCATACTTTATCAGTATTCACATACCATGAGTAAGAATTCAAAAATCTATCTGATGGTGAAGCAATATGATCTATTGAGACACCTTGTAAATTTTTTGAAATTACATAAATGAAACTTGGACTGTACAGAAATACTGCCGGCATATCTTTTTTTACTTCTTCTTCAAACTGAGCGTATTTTTTCATTCTAGCTTGATCATTCATAGTGACAAAAGCTTCTTCTAGAATTTTATCAACTTTTGCGTTTGTATACATTGCTACGTTTAGGCCTGGGTCTTTTCTTTGAGAAGAATGCCAGAAAGCGAATAAATCAGATTCGTGATTTATGATTTGTCCGAATAGTAGCGCATCGTATTGTCTAGGACGAATAACAGTTTGGTTAAGATTTCCGATTTCAAATGTTTTTACTTCTACTTGGATTCCCAAGGTTGATAAGTCTGTTTGGATTAGCTCAGCTGCTTTTGACAATTCCGGAGCGTTACCAGTTGAAATAGTGAAGGCTAAAGTTTGTGATGATGTTTTCTTCTTTTTGTCTGTTGTTGTTTTGACTAGAAAGCCTTCTTCGTTTTTGGTCCAACCATCTTTTGCTAAAATTTCTTGAGCCTTTTTTATTTGTTCTTCGTGAGAGGTTTCATTGTCGCTACTCAATCTCTGGTAAGCCATCATGTTCGGTGGAATTGGATCGTCTATTACCACACCGTAGCCATCTAATACTTCTCTAACTATTTTATCTTTATCAACTGCAAGATTGATTGCTTTGATTACATTTTTGTCAGTAAAAACTTGGGCTTGGTTTGGATTAAAGAATAAACCGAAAACTCTTGGCAGCGGGGAAGAAATAATATTAAACTTTTTGTCTTTTAATATTTCTGCATTTACCGCTGAGATAGAACTTGCTTGGTCTACTTCACCACTTTCCAATGCGGAAACCAAATCATCTTCGTTTGAGTAAAATCGCAAAGTTATTTTTTTGATATAAGGCTTGCCCAATGTAAATTTTTTGAAAGCAGATAAACTATATTTTGTTACCATTCCAGAAGAGTTTTTACTTGAGCTAGTTATCTCGTATGGTCCAGATCCTATTGGATTTGTGTTTGCTTCGTTCAATTCAATGTGTGATCCCGTCCAAATGTGTTCTGGAATTATTCCGATTGTTGTGTTTTCTAGAAATGCTGTGTATGGTTGTTTCAAAATAAATTTGATAGTTTTGTCGTCTATTTTTTCAACACCGATACCGTCCCAACTTCCTTTTTTAGGACTTTTTGTTAAAGGATCTTTTATTGTATTTATTGTAAATAAAACATCGTCGGCTGTAACTTTTTCTTTGTCGTGAAAGAAGATGTTATCTTTTAGTGTAAAAGTATAAGTTAATCCGTCTTTTGAAATTTCATAACTTTCGGCTAAATCAGGAACAAGACTACCGTCAATATTTTTTCGCATCAAACCAGAATAGACCAGAGAAGTTAGATCTCTGTCAGCGTCAGAAATTGCTAACACTGGATTTACGAAACGAGGTGTGCCGACTATTCCTTCTGAGATAGAACCGCCGCTCATCGGGACATTAGTCATGAAATAATTATTAACACTCCTGACTACTAGAATTGTTGTTACTGTTAAAATTAATATTAAAGTTCCAAATATATACCATTCTTTTTTTGAGAACAGTGAAAAAGCGGATTTTAGTTCAGCTTTTTTAGGGAATTTAAAACTACTTAAAAAATTCTTTAGTTTTTTCATATTTTAAGAATAAGGCAAACAAACAAAACAAAGAGAAAGAAAAAGTTTTGAAAACTTTTTATTAAACTCTAGTTTTTAGTACTATTGCGAGAAAAGCAGTCAAAGCAAAAAGCACTCCACAAACGATTGAAAGGTAGAAAAGGAATTTTTCGAATCCACGGCGAGTGTGATGGAAAGAACTATCGTTTCCCCCCAAGGCTCCACCCACTCCAGCTCCTGATTGTTGAAGTAGAATTGCTATAACCAATATTACTGAAAGAATTATCTGCGCGTAAGGCAGTATTTTCACTATTAATTGCATGGAACTATTATTGCATAAAATTGGTTAATAAGCAAATTAAGTAGAATTGTTTAAAAATCTTGTCTTTTTCTATAGTAGTTCTATAATTGAAAATATGGAAAACAAAAATATTAGTGTTTTAGATTTATTTAAAAAATTATATTTTAATTTTAATGCTCGCCAGATGAAAGATGCTACTTTAGCTTTCAAAAAGCATCTTGATGATGGTGGAAAAATGTTTTTAGCAATGGGAGGTGCGATGTCTTCTGCGCAAATGGGAATCACTCTTGCGCCGATGATTAAGAATGAAAAAATTCATGCAATTTCTTGCACAGGTGCTAATCTTGAAGAATCTGTGTTCAGACTAGTTGCTCACACACATTACAAAGATTATCCAGACTACAGATATTTTACAAAACAAGATGATGAAGATATCTTAAGTAGAGGTGAAAGAAGAGTGACAGATACTTCTATTCCTGAAGAAGAAGCTTTTCGTGTAGTAGAGCCGATTATTTTGAAATACTGGAAAGATGCACAAGCAAAAGGTGAAAGATATTTTCCACATGAATATTTTTACAAAATATTATTGTCTGATGAACTAAAAGGAAAGTACGAAGGAGATCCAGAACATTGCTGGTTGCTTGAAGCTGCAAGAAAGAATTTGCCAATAGTCGTGCCAGGTTGGGAAGATTCTACTTTGGGAAACATTTTTGCAGGATATTGCAAAGCAGGAGAAGTTAGTCCAACTGTTATGAAAACAGGAGTAGAATATATGACACAACTTTATGATTGGTATCAAGAACTTTCTAAAGACGGACCAGGTTTAGGTTTCTTCCAAATCGGTGGAGGAATTTCTGGAGACTTTCCAATCTGTGTAGTGCCTTCTATTAAATATGACTTAAAGAAATCTGTGCGACCTTGGGGATACTTCTGTCAGATTTCTGATTCTACTACTTCTTATGGTTCATATTCTGGTGCAACACCAAATGAAAAAATTACTTGGGACAAACTTACAAAAGAAACACCAATGTTCGTAATAGAATCTGACGCAACAATAGTTGCGCCACTTATGTTCGAAGCTGTTCTAGACAGATATAATATTAGTGAAAAATAAAGATTAAATTCTTCTAAAAATACTCTTGCAAAGCAAGAGTATTTTTAATTTGTTTAGGGACTTGACTTTAATTTTCTCTTCGTATATACTGTTCCGTAGCGTCTAATCCTTATGTTATGGATATGGCGTTTTAGTTTTAATCTTTGACAAATGAATAAGTTTTTGAGAACTAGTTCTGTTTTATAGGACAGCAGAACTAAGTGCAAGTTTAGATTTATTCTTTAAAGAATAATTTCAAAGAGCTAGGGTTGTGGTAAAAACAACCAACATAAATAATCAAAGACAAAAAGACAAGTTTTCAAATTGCTGTTTTTTGTTTTGTTTCGTTCTAATTATTAAATTAAACAACTTTTTAGTTAGAGTTTGATCCTAGCTCAGGATGAACGCTGGCGGCGTGGATAAGGC
>DAONFW010000009.1:0-3631 GCA_035403785.1 Minisyncoccota bacterium
ATGCGCATTAGAACAGGAGGCTTTTCCATAATCTACCTCGGTGGAAATATTGAAGAAAACATATCTACGATACCATTAATTTTTAGGATCAAGGACTACAATCCTTCTGCAGTTTTCTTTTTTGCTTCAGAAAATCCAAGTTTAGTCAAAAAAGTTAAAGAAAGGTTTTTCTTGAATTTAAGTTTTTTGAAAAAAACAAACCCGGAAAAACTTTACGGCGACATTATTTCTGAAGAAGAAGTAGCCTTGGTAAAAGAAAAAATTTTGGCAAAATTATTCGGCTAAAAACTTTTTTATTTCCTGTCATGCAAAACAAAACCGCTCTCAGCTGAGAGCGGTTTTTAATTTATTTAAAATAAAATATCAAGACTAATTATTTTCTTTCGTATCTGCCCATTAATTCTGACCTATCTAGAATATGACTCTGCATTGCATTTGATAATTCCTGAGAACCAGAATTTTGTGAAAGATCTAGCATACTATCCAGCGCAAAAATTTTGAAATAATATCTATGTGAACCACTCGGTGGACAAGGAGCACCGTATTCATTCTGAGGCCAACTATTTTTCCCAACAACAGCTCCGCTTGGAATGCTATTTTCTGAAATTTCAGTAATTTCTGGAGAAATATTCCAAACAACCCAATGATCCCACGTGCCGTTTGGAGCATCTGGATCATCAACAATCAAAGCCAAACTTTTTGCTTCTTTCGGAATATTTTTAATAATTAATTTTGGATTTATTCCAGCACCATCACAAGTAAACTTACTTGGAATTTCACTTCCATTTTTAAACTCAAGACTTTCTATTTGCATAATATTATTATATGAATTATTTTTATTTTTTAAAAACCAAAAAACTAAGCCGGCACAAATTAATAAAATTATTAATAATAGAACCAAGGCTTTCTTCTTTCTCATATTCAAATTATAACAACACCATAAACAAAAGCGAGCCGTGAGCTCGCTTTTGTTTATTTGTATCTTTTTTATTCCCTCGGCCCTTGCCTTACGGGCTAGGCTTTTTCTATATCAGCTAATATTATTATATTGCTGTTTTTTCTTATTTCTAAAACGCCAGAATTTACTTTGAAATTTTTGTTTTCACTTCCATTTTTTAAAATAATTTCTCCTTTTTGCAAAGCCGAAACAAGCTGCATATGTTCAGGCAAAACTTCAATTATTCCAGTCTGAGTAGGAACAAAAACCGCATCAGCTTCGCCCTGATAAGCTATATTTTCCTGAGATATAATTGAAACTTTTAATTTTGCCATGATCTTAAAAAATTATTTTTAAAAATTATAATTATTTAGTGTTATTTACTTCAGCTAGCACATCTTCTATGCTTCCTTTCATATAGAAAGCTTGTTCTGGTACGTTATCATATTTTCCTTCTAGAATTTCTTCAAATCCTTTTATTGTATCTTCAAGAGTAACGTATTTTCCTGGACGGCCAGTGAACTGCTCTGCCACGAAGTTTGGCTGAGATAAGAATTTTTGAATTCTTCTTGCGCGAGAAACTGCCAATTTGTCATCATCAGAAAGTTCGTCCATACCCAAAATTGCAATGATATCTTGCAAGTCTTTGTACTTCTGCAAAATTTTCTGGATATTTCTTGCTACGTTATAGTGTCTTTCTCCAACTATATTTGGATCAAGAATTGTAGAAGTTGAGTCTAGCGGATCCACAGCTGGATAAATTCCAAGCTCAGAAAGTGGTCTTGAAAGCACAACAGTAGAGTCCAAGTGTGAGAAAGTAGTTGCTGGAGCTGGGTCAGTCAAGTCGTCGGCTGGCACATACACAGCTTGCACAGAAGTAATAGAACCTTTGTCTGTAGAAGTAATTCTTTCTTGCAAATTTCCCATTTCTGATGCAAGAGTTGGCTGATATCCCACAGCTGATGGCATACGTCCAAGCAAAGCAGAAACTTCTGATCCAGCTTGAGTAAATCTGAAAATGTTATCCATGAACAAAAGCAAATCTTTTCCTTCTTCATCTCTGAAGTGTTCAGCCATTGTTAGAGCAGAAAGCGCAACACGAGCACGAGCACCCGGTGGTTCATTCATCTGTCCGAACACGAGCATTGTTTTATCGAGCACACCAGATTCTTTCATTTCACCATACAAGTCGTTTCCTTCACGAGTTCTTTCTCCCACTCCAGCAAACACAGAATATCCTCCGTGCTCAGCTCCGATGTTTCTGATCAACTCTTGAATCACAACTGTCTTTCCCACTCCCGCTCCTCCGAACAATCCGATTTTTCCTCCTTTCAAGAATGGACACATCAGGTCAATCACTTTTATACCGGTTTCCAGCACTTCAGTTTTTGGAGACTGCTCGGCAAAGGTTGGCGCTTTTCTGTGAATAGGAAGCATTTTTGCGCCTTTTGGAGCTTCTTTTTCGTCAATTGGATTTCCAGTCACGTCGAACATTCTACCCAAAGTCTCTTTTCCAACTGGGACAGAAATTGGTGCACCCGTGTCTAGAACTTCGTCTCCACGTGAAAGTCCGTCAGTAGAAGTCATCGCAATAGTTCTAACTTCGTTCAATCCTAAGTGACCTGCAACTTCAAGCACAAGATCAGATTTTCCTTCTCTTTTTATAATTAAAGCGTTAAGAAGTGCAGGAAGTTCTCCTTCGAATCTTACGTCTACGACCGCTCCAATAATTTGTGATATTTTACCTGTATTTTTGCTCATGTTATTTAATAATTTAATTTATAATATTTTGTTAATAATAATTTTTAATTAATTTTAATCACTCGATAACGCCTCAGCTCCAGCGACTATTTCTGATAATTCTGTCGTAATTCCGTTTTGTCTTGCATGGTTGTAAGACAAGACTAAGTTTTCAAGAATTGTTGTTGCACTGTCTCCTGCGTTTTTCATTGCAAACATTCGAGCTGAGTGCTCAGAAGCAAATGCTTCAGCCAAACTCTGATAAACTACTATGTCTACTAATCCTGGCAAGATACTATCTAAAATTAGATTTAGATCCGGTTCAAATTTATAATCAACCAAACTATTTTCATCAACTTCAGTCTTTTCTGTCTCAGTAATAGCATCTACTACATTTTCAACAGTCTGAATACTCAACGGAAATAATTCTCTCAAAACTGGCTTATAAGTTGTTGATTTCAAAAATTCTGTATATAAAATTTTTACACTTGCATAATCTCCTTCTATAAATTCTTTTGTCACCAAATTTGATAACTCCTGAACTTGTTCTATTGTTGAATATTCAGAAAAAGTTATAAAACTTGCAAACAAAGGAATTTCTGATTTTTTACAAATTTTTTCTCCGTACTTTCCGATAGTAACAGCTTTTATTTCTTTTGCCGGATTTTTTGTTTTCTCATCTTTTAGATAAACATTCAAAGCTTTTAAAAGATTTGAATGATAACCTCCACACAAGCCTTTATTACTTGCTATTACTATCAAAAGTTCTTTGTTTGATTTTCCCGCATTCATTAATGGATGCGTAACATTTTTATCTTTTGAAAGATTTACCAAAAGTTCCAAAGCATAATGCGCGTAGCTTCTAGAAGCCAAAGCTCTTTCTACGGCTCGGCGCATTTTAGAAACAGAAACCATTTCCATTGTTTTTGTGATTTTCTTGATGTTTCCAACTGA
>DAONFW010000009.1:3731-16474 GCA_035403785.1 Minisyncoccota bacterium
TTGCTTTTGTTGCAAGTGGCATAAATCTTCAAAATTTAATTTCCCATAAATTCTTTAATAGCGTTTTTTAGTTCTCCTTCTATTTTTTCATCCCAACCAGATTCAATATTTTTCAACAAATCTTTTTTGCTTCTGTCTAAGAAATTATAGAAATTTTCTTCCCAAGCTTTGATTTCTGTAATTTCTGATTCATCTAGATAACCTTCGTTTACGGCGTACATTGCGCAAACTTGTTTTGCAACAGGAATTGGTGAATATTGATTTTGTTTCAAAAGTTCAGTCACTCTCTGTCCACGGTTAATTAATTTTTTAGTTTCTGCATCAAGATCTGAACCGAATTGTGCAAAAGATTCCATTTCACGATATTGAGCCATCGCAAGTTTCATTTTACCTGCAACTTTTTTCATAGACTTAATTTGCGCAGCTGATCCTACACGAGAAACAGAAAGTCCGGCGTTAATAGCAGGTCTAATACCTTTGAAGAACAAACCTGTTTCTAGGAAAATCTGTCCGTCAGTAATAGAAATAACGTTTGTTGGAATATATGCAGACAAGTCTCCAGCCTGAGTTTCAATGATTGGCAAAGCAGTAATAGAACCTCCGCCGTAATTTTTATTTAATCTACATGCACGTTCTAGCAATCTAGAATGCAAGTAGAAAACATCTCCAGGATAAGCTTCACGACCTGGTGGTCTTCTTAGAAGCAAAGAAATTTCACGATACGCAACAGCGTGCTTAGACAAATCATCGTAAACGATCAAAACGTCTTTTCCTTTGTCACAGAAGTATTCTGCGAGCGCAGTACCAGAATACGGAGCGAGATATGAGAACGCAGGACCATCAGATGATCCAGCTGAAACAACAATAGTGTAATCCATTGCGCCAGCTTCTTTTAGTTTTCCAACTATACGAGCGATTTTTGATTGCTTTTGAGCAATTGCAACATAGATACAAATTAGGTTTTGTCCTTTTTGGTTAAGAATAGTGTCGATAGCAATAGCTGTTTTACCAGTTTGTCTATCACCGATTATCAACTCTCTTTGTCCTCGGCCAATTGGAATCATCGCGTCAATTGCTTTCAAACCAGTCTGAACTGGCTGATTCACGCCCTGACGAGTCATTACTCCAGGCGCAATTTTTTCTACAGGATAAACAGCATCAGCTTTTATTTCTCCTGCTTCGTCAATTGCTTCTCCAAGAGGATTCACTACTCTACCGATGAACTTTTCACCGACTGGAATAGAAAGAATTTTATTTGTTCTTTTTACTGTTTCCCCTTCTTTAATCTTAGAATAATCTCCAAGAATAATTGCTCCGACTGAATCTTCTTCGAGGTTTAGGGCAAGACCAGTTGCACCGGACTCGAAAGAGATCATTTCTGAAGACTGACATTTAGTCAATCCAGAAATTTTTGCTATTCCATCAGCAACAGAAAGAACAGTTCCATATTCATAAGTCTCTGCTCCTTCTTTGAAATCTGATATTCGCTTTTTTAAATTTTCTATTGTTGCGTTCGCGCTCATAATTTTTTAACTTACTTGATAATTATTTCTTCTAATTTTTTCAAACTATTCTTAACACTTGCGTCGTATATTTTTCCATTCCATTTGGCTCTAAAGCCAGCGATCAATTCTTTTTTTGTTTTTATTATTTCAGGCATATCTTCAGCATCCAGAAAACTTTTTATTTTTTTAACCGTTTCTGTTTTAATTTCATGCGCAACTTCTATTTGAATTCCATTTTTTTCTTGTTCTAACTCAATTAATTTTTCTAAATGATATAGAACAGAAGGAAGTTGAGCTTGCAATTTTTTCTTTTCTACAAAATCAAAAAACTTAGCATCGAGATTTTCTGTTTTCTCTTTTGACAATTCAAATATTGCTTTTGCTAATTGTTTTGATTTAATCATGCTTTTCTTTTTTTATTTTTATTTCTGGTTATTTCTGTAACATTGCTTTGATAATATCTTCTCCTTTTCCTGAAGCAACATAACCTTCTACTACCTTTCTAACTCCATCAACAACCAAACCAGAAGCTTCTTTACGAACAGCTTCTTCTGCATTTTGCTTTGCTTTTTCAGCATCAAGTTTTGCTTGTTTGATTATTTCTTCTTTTTCTTCAGTAGCTTTCTCTTTCGCTTCACGGATTATTTCTTTTCCGTCAGCTTGAGAACTTGCTAAAACTTTTTTGGCATCATCTTTTGCGCCTTTGATTATTTCTTCTTTTTTAACATTAGCATTCGCAATTTCAGCCTCAGCTAATTTTGCTTTTTCTAAACCTGTTGTTATTTCTTCATTTCTTTCTTTAATAAGCTTACTTAAAGGTTTAGCTGCTATGAAATAAATAGCAAGAAAAACAAGCCCAAAGTTAACAAGTTGTGCTAACATCAACTTCCAATCTATGTGAAATGTTGTGATTAGTTCTTCCATTCTTTTTTAATTTCTTTAAATAATATTTTTGCTTTTGTTTATCTTATCTGTTCGATTTTTGGTCTATTTATTTGATTGAGAAAGCAATAACCAATCCGTAAATAGCAATAGCTTCAGCGAAAGCAGATGCTAATAGCATAGGAACCAAAATTTTTCCTGTAGCTTCTGGATTTCTTCCAATAGATTCCATAGCTTTTGTACCAACCAATCCGATACCCAAAGCTGCTCCAATACCTGACAAACCAATAGCCAATGCTTTTGCTAAAGGAACCAAATTTACTACTCCACTTATTACT
The DNA here is from genome assembly GCA_035403785.1 of Minisyncoccota bacterium. Classification (GTDB taxonomy): domain Bacteria; phylum Patescibacteriota; class Minisyncoccia; order Phycocordibacterales; family UBA9973; genus UBA9973. Next base: position 6,457 of record DAONFW010000009.1, read on the forward strand.
TGTTCTTCCATATTTTTATTTTTTATCTCTTATTTTGTTCTGAGATTTTTATTTTTATAAATTAATAACTTAATAATAATGACCTTTTTAATAAAATTTAAACGGGTACTGTTTCTGTTTCTGGCTCTTTATGTTCGTCATGTTCATGTTCTTCTGAATGATCTTGAGCTGCTATTGTGAAGTACACAGTTGCTAGCAAGCTGAAAATCAAAGCTTGAATCAATCCGACAAAGATTTCTAAAAACAAAAACGGCCCTGGAACAATGTAAGCAAAAATTGCTGACATTGAAACCAAAAGCACTTCTCCGGCAAACACGTTACCAAACAATCGAAAAGAAAGCGAAGCTATCTTTGCTATTTCTCCGATTAATTCGAGAAGTCCCACAAAAAAATTGATAGGGGCGATAATTAGTATCGATGGATCTTTTCTGACTTTCTTGAATATATCAAAAAGCCCCTTAATATTAACATAATGATTGAATGTTTTCCATAAACCTACCGTCAAAATTCCGAAGAAATTTGAAGCCAAAACTATCATGATTCCAAGTACCAAAGTAGTATTTATGTCTGCTGTTCCTGAACGCAAAAATGGAATGAAAACAGAATGTGCCCCCTCATGCGCCACTAGACCCATCGCACCAAGTCCTGGCACGAGACCAATCCAGTTACTTACCAAAATAAATAAAAACAGAGAAAAAACTAACGGGAATATTTTGTTTGTAATTTTTCTATCATTTGTAACTTGATCAACAAGTGAAAGTGCTCCATCGATTACAACTTCAAAAACATGTTGCAACTTACCTGGAATTTTTTTCATCTTTAATCTCAAAAACAAAGCAAAAATAACTAATACTAAAACTGTTAGCCATGAAGTGATTAAAGAGTTTGTAACTTGAAAATTTCCTATGTGAAAAATTGGCTCAGCATAAATAGTAACCTCGTGAACTGGTTTCGTTTCAGCTATTTGTTCAGTCTCAGCTGAGACTGGCACTGATGTCGTTTGCGCAAATTCATTTGCCTGTTGTTCTGTTGTTTCTAAATTTATTTCTGTTCCCATTTTAATTTTTATTTTTCTTTTTTATCTAAATCTTTTTTATATTGTTTTATTTCTCTGTAAATTCCAAAGCATGATATTCCAAATCCGATCATCACAAAAACAAATGAAAGTTTCGGATTAATATTACGTCCAGCAAACATGGCTAAAATCAAAGGTAAAATTATCCAAGCAGTAGTTTTAGCATAAAAAATCATAACTGGTCGCCAATAATGCTTATCTTTATTCAAATTTTTCTTTTCTTCTTCCACAAAAATAAAAGCCCTGCGGCTTTCATGTATTATAAACCAAAAAAAATTACGATGCAAATCGTAATTTTAGCTAAGAAAAATTTTAATTGGTATTAGTATCAATCTGAGAAAATTCAGTTTTTACTGGCTCTGTTTGGATATTTTGTTTATTTTTGTGGGCAAAAAAATAGTACACCTGAAATACCAGAAGAATAATGACAAGAATACTTATGATTATGTCTTTCTTCATACAGTTCATACAGTGAGCGTGGATGGAATCGGACCATCGACCTCTGTCTTATCAGGACAGCGTTCTACCACTGAACTACACGCTCATAACTATTTATTTTTAAAAATGACGATTCATGACGCGAAACTGAAAGCCGAAGGCTCCCCTTCGGGGCTACACGCTCAAGCATTTTTCTAACACTTATAAATATAGCAAAAATTTTTATTTTCGGCAAATAAAAAACCCAGATTTTACTCTGAGTTTTTTATTTTTAAAATTTCAAGATTAAACTAATTAGTTTCTTGATGGTCTTGCTTCCATTGGGCGAGCTTCATTAACTGTAAGCTTGCGTCCTTCGAATTCCTGTCCGTTAAACATTTCGATAGCTTTTTGAGCACCTTCTTCAGTTGCCATTTCTACGAAACCGAAACCTTTTGAGCGACCAGACATTTTGTCTTTTATAATGATAGCTGAGGTAACTTCTCCAGCTTGTGCGAAGTGAGACTTAACATCTTCTTCTTGAGAACTATAAGGAAGTCCTCCTACGTATAGCTTTGTAGCCATTATTTACTTTCTCCCGTTTTTAAAAATCGGGCAAAAACTACTTTATAATGCGTAGATACTTTCATCGCTCATTGGTTTTTTGTTGCAACAAAACCATTACTCACAAATTAAACCTGTCCGCCTCTGGCGGACAAAAAGCTAACTTAAGAAACTACAAACTTAAGTATGGCACACATTTAAGTAAATAGCAATAAAATCTGTCCAGATTATTCTTCCTCGCTGTCAGTCCCCTGTTCGCCAGATTCAAGAGCGTCGAATATCTCTTGCATTTCGCCTTCTAAAATTTTTGGCAAATTATGCCAAGATTTTTTTAGTCTGTGATCAGTAATTCTATCTTGTGAAAAATTATAAGTTCTAATTTTCTCTGATCTATCTCCTGTACCAATCTGTGCTTTTCTTTCGCCAGAATATTTTTTGGCTTCTTCCTCTTCTTTCAACTGCTGAATTTTTGCAGTCAAAATCATCATGGCTTTTTCTCTGTTTGCCACTTGAGATCTTTCAGAAGTACATCGCACGTCTAGACCTGTCGGCTTGTGAATTAATCTTACAGCTGTTTCAACTTTGTTCACATTCTGTCCGCCTTTTCCACCAGATCTAGAATATTCCATATCAAGATCAGCTGGATTAATTACAAAATTTACTTTTTTTCTAATTGGTAAAACAGCAACAGATGCAGTAGAAGTATGCACACGCCCATTCTTTTCAGTTGCTGGCACTCTTTGCACTCGATGCACGCCAGTTTCATATCGCATCGTCTTGTAAACATCTTTTCCTTTTATTTCAAAACTTGCTTCTTTGTAACCACCGATATCATTTTTTGATTCATAGTTAGTTTTCCATTGCCAACCCTGCACTTCAGCATATTTTTCATACATATGCGCAAGTTCCCAAGCAAAAAGTGCCGCCTCGTCTCCACCAGCTCCAGCACGAACTTCCAAAACTATTTCATTTGGAAATTCATCTTCTTCTTTCTCTTTATCTAAAATATCTTGAATTTGCTTTTCTGCGTGATTTTTTTGCTCTGAAATATTTTTTAATTCTGATTCTGCCATTTCTTTCAGACTCGCATCAGCCTGAAGCATTTCTTCTACTTCTTTTTCTTCTTTTTCTAGACGTTCCAAAACACTAGCAAGATAACTAGTTTTGTGGTTCTTTTTCAATTCTTCTAGATCAAATTTGGTCATAATTAATTATTCTTTTTTATGTAAATTTGTTTATGTAAATAAAAACAACATAAAAAAGAAAGCAATTTTTTAAATTGCTTTCTTTTAAATTACTTATTTTTTACTTTTTTTAGTATTTGCGGAAGCTGCTGCTGCTCGACGTTTGTTGAATCTTTCTACACGTCCTGCTGTGTCCATGATCTTTTCATTTCCTGTATAAAAAGGATGACACTGACTGCAAATTTCGTTATTGATTTCATTCATAGTAGATCCAACTTCAAAAACTGCGCCACATGCGCAAGTAGCTTTTGTTTTTGGATTAAATTTTGGGTGTATGTCTTTTTTCATCGTTTTAACAGATTATCACAATTTTAATCAGAAAGCAAATCTATATCAGCTTGTAATTGCATTTTTAGCTTCATAACACTCGTTCCGTAAGAACAGGAAGTTCCTCCAGATCCATAATATCTACAAGCGGCACCAATCTGAGCACTGGCAGAATTACCAACAGCTCCCAAATCAGTCAAATACATAGCTGAAGCCATAAACGCGTCTTGTGGTTTCCATGGGTTAGAATCATGTCCCAAAGCTGCTTTCAATCTAGAATCAAATAACTTCCAAGTTGAAGGAATAAATTGTGCAGGCCCCATAGCTCCTCCGTAACCAGCCACACCAGCAATCGGACAAGAAACAACTGTCTTAAGTGGGTCCAAACCAAGTCTTTTTGTTATTTCAACAAACGGACCGACATCTCTTGTTGGCTTCATCCCATTTGAAAAAACAGCACCAGAGCTAACACTCTTTGAGTATCCAGCTTTTTCACCAGTCGTTGCGACAAGATAACATTTTCCAACGTTTGCGCCCAAGTTACTTTCTTGTTTCAAAATAGCCAACAAGAAAGCTGGATCTATGCCAGTCTTTTTTGCAGCGGCATTTGCATACTGTACAGCTGTTCCGAAATTAATAGCTTGACTGTCAGCCACACCAGCAAGTTTGAACAAAGCGCTACGAATTTTTTCTGCTCGGGCTTTTTTCTCAGCTGCTAATTTTTGGTAAGCTGCTTCTTTTTCTTTTGACGCAGCGAGTAATCTTCTTTGTTCTGCTTCTACTTGAGCTGCTTTTTGCTGAGCACTTTCTAATTCATATTTAGCATCAAGCTCTGCATTCTGTTTTGTTTCCAAATCTTTCTTTTGTCCTTCTGTTTCTGTTTTAACACCAGTTATCTCTTCAACTGATTCCTTAATAGCTCTTTTTATCGAAGAATAAGACTCAAGATCAGAATAAAAATCAGAAATACTTTCATCTGACAAAACTAGATGCAACATGTTTTCATTATCAAATTCGTTTGTGTTTCTCAAAAGTTGCGCAAGAGACTGATGTTCACTTTCTATTTTTTGCGACAAAGTTTTGATTGTTGAAACTTTTTTATTTATATCATTTTTCAACTGAGCAATAACAAGAGTTCTCGCTTTTATTTTTGCTTTCAAGGCATCTATTTGTGTTGTGAGTTTTTTTACTTCAGATGCATAATTACTACTTTTTTTGTTTTGACTCTCAAGCTGTTTTATTAAAGAAGCATATTGCTCTTCTATTTGTTTTAACTCGTTTCTGCAATAAGTTTCGTTTGCTTTAGCATATGTAGAATCAGAACAGTCTGCCGCTAAAACAAATTTTGAAATACCAAAAGATATAGTAATAACAGAAATAATACTTACAAAAATAAAAGCTATAACAGATTTTTTCCTCATAGCTTTTATTATATCACAAATTAATACAAATTTTTTATTATTTTTCCACAGCTCCAGCTTCTGCTCCTTCTTCTTCTTTCTTACCTTTCTTTTCTACTTCAATAGCTGACAAATCAACTGGTCCTGCAACTTCTTCTTTTTCTTCTTTTTGTTCAGTGATAGAAGCAACAACTTCAGTGCCTTTTGTTATCATTGTAACTCCAGCTGGCAATGCAATATCTGAAACAAGAATCTGACTGTCTAGATTTTCTAATTTTGCAAGATCAATAGAAAGACCGTGTGGTAAATCTTTTGGCAAAGCTTCAATTTCAACTTCATGAAGAACTTTTACCAAGTTTCCTAGACCATTTTTAACAGCTCCTGAAATTCCAACGAATTCCAAAGGAACTTCAACGGTAATCTTTTTATTCATGTCGATTACAAGAAAATCAACGTGAACTGGTTCATCGGTAACAGGATTTGTCTGAACTTCATGAATAAGTGCATCAACTGAACCTTTATCTGTGGTTATTTTAACAGTTGAAGATTCACCTGCTTTTGTCCATATTTTTTTAAATTCTGATTTTGAAATAGATATTGGAGTATTTTCTTTTCCTGCTCCATAGAAAACAGCTGGCAAATCGCCTGCGCTTCTAATAGCATCCAAATCTTCCTTAATATCTCTAATTTTTGCGTTTAAAGTTAACATAAGTAAAAGTATACCTAAAATTTTTAAAATTGCAACTTATTCTATTTATTCTATTCCGCTAAACAACTTCAACCTATTCTCTACAACCTGCTCTATAGCTTCAACTGCGGGTTTTAGTATTTTGTACGGCGCAACTTCATTTGGATTTTCTTTTAAGAATTTCTCAAGAGCTTCTTTATAAGCAACGCGAATTTCAGTATTTATATGTATTACAGAAATTCCAGCCTGAATTGCTTTCCTGAAGTCATCATCAGAAATTCCAGAACCACCGTGTAAAACCAACGGCACGCCAGCTGCTTCTCTTATATTTTTTATTCTTTCAATATCTAATTTTGGATTTCCGCCTTTCACCATGCCGTGAACATTTCCAACCGATGGTGCAAGTAAATCAATTCCTGTCTGCTCAACAAAACTTTTCGCGTCTTCTGATTTCGTCATTGTCGCTTCAGAAACACCTTCTGGAATTTCTTCGAGTAATTTACTTGAAGTGCCAATGAATCCCAATTCAGCCTCTATTAAAATATCCCTCGGCTGTAGGCCTACGGACGAAGCTCTGCTCAAACTACGTGCATAATCTACACATTTTTTTGTTAAAATTATATTTTCATCTAAACTTAATTTCACTGCATCAATAATAGCCGCATCATAACCAATATCTAAAACAGCTTTTACAGATTCAAAACTATAATGATGATCTGCATTCAAAAATATTGAAAAATTATCTTTCTCCCGAATTTCTTTTATCAAAGCAAAAGCTTCATCTTTTCCAACGAATTCTTCTTCGCCTTCTGACAAACCAATAATTACCGGCACGTTTAATTTTTTCGCTGCGTTATAAATTCCGTGCAAAGCTTCAAGATTTGAAATATTAAAATGCCCAATCGCTATCTTTTTTTCATCTGCTTCTTTTATATATTCGCGTAAAGTTTTCATGTTTTAATTCTAACATATCTAAAATTTTGACAAAATAAAAAGGAGCTTCAAAAGCCCCTTTTAAAAAATTATCTCATCAAACATTTTGGCATTAAGCCTGTTCTTTTGCCTTCCCTTGTTTGTGTAGAATAAGTTCCAGTCCAACAATACTGTTTTTCTCTCTTTCTGTTTTTTTTAACAATAATAAGAAGAGAAATAACCCAATTGTTTCCATGCACCCCCTCAGAAACACTAATAGAAGTCACAAATACTTCTTCAAAAGGGATGAGTTCTTTTGTGTTCAACACGAAATCAAATCGAACAGGTAAATCTAAACGAAGAGAGTCAAACAGCTGTTCCCTTGATGGACCACCAAGAATAAAACCAGCATTCTTGTGTAAATCTTTATTCTTTTCCATACAAAAAATTTTTTAATAACACTTTTACTTAAGGAGAAAAGTTTGCCCGTTACTCTTTCGAGCCACTCGCGCATACACGCAAGAATTTAATCTAAGAAAATTATACTATATTTTAGCAAAAAGTCAAAATTATTTATTCCAACAATTCTTTCAAAAGTTTAATCACCATCTGCGGATTTGCGCTTCCTTTACTTTCTTTTATTACTTTTCCAACAAGCGACATAATAGCGTTTTCTTTTCCAGCTTTATAAGTAGCCACAACTTCAGGATTTTCTGAAATTATTTTTTCAACAATAAGTTTTATTTCACCTTCATCGTTTTTCTGAATAAGATTTTTTGCTTCGGCAATGGCCATCGGAGAATTATCTTCTATTACTATCATTGCCAAAATATCTTTTGCTCCACGAGAAGAAATTTTATTATCTGAAACCATTTGAATTAGTTCAGAAAAATTTTCTGCTTTCGGAATTGCAATATTTAAATTAGATTTTTTCAAACCCAAATAATCAGAAGTTATATAGTTAGAAGCTATTTTAATCTTTTCTTTATCATTCAAAATCTTAGCAACTTCTTCAAACCAAACACCAAGCTCAAAATCATTGATATAACTTTCTATATCTTCGTCTTTTATTCCAAAATCTGTTCTATATCTATTTCTTCTGGCTTCTGGCAATTCTGGCAATTCACTTTTCATTTTTTCTAAATCAAAACCAGTTTCTTTGTCCTGCAATTTCATTTTTGGCAAATCAGGTTCAGGAAAATATCTGTAATCATGACTTGATTCTTTCTTTCTCTGTGAAAAAGTTTTCTGCGCTTTTTCATCCCAGCCACGAGTCTCCTGAATTATTTCAGCCTGTTTTCCTTCTTTCCAAAGATTCAACATTCTGTCTAACTCAAATTTGATAGCTTTTTCTACTGACTTAAAAGAGTTAAGATTTTTCACTTCAACTTTTGTTCCAAATTTATCTTTATCAGACGAATCAGAAATAGAAATATTAGCTTCAACACGCATTTCACCTTTTTCCATATTTGCTTCTGAAACTCCAAGATACCAAAGAATAAGCTGCAATTCTTTTGCAAAATTCGAAGCACTTTTCGCTGCAACTGCATCTACATCTTTTTCTGTATCAAAAGTTTTCGGCTCAGTCACAAGCTCCATGAGTGGCACACCAGCTCTGTTGAAATCCACCAAACTAAAATCCCCTCTGTCATGCTTGCTGTTTGCTGTGTCTTCTTCAAGGTGCACACGAGTAATATCAAAGTCAGCCAAATGTCCACCAGACACGATTGGATATTTGTACTGCGAAATCTGATAGCCTTTTGGAATGTCCGGATAAAAATAATTCTTTCTATCAAATTCTGTAAAGTCAGCAATATCTGCACCCAAAGCCAAACCGACTTTGATCACAGACTCGATAGCTTTTTTATTAGCAACAGGCAAAGTTCCCGGATGCGCCATGCAGACAGGACAAACGTTCACGTTAGGTTTTTCTTCGTCAGGATTATTCAAACAACTACAGAACATTTTCGTCTGTGTTTTTAACTCAGCATGTATTTCAAGTCCAATCGTCGGGTAAAATTTCTTATCCATAAATCAATAATAGCACAATTTTTTGTATTTTTTAAAATAATTTTAATCTTTTACAACCTCAGATTCTACGTGTAAAGTTTCTTGTTTTTGAGATTTGTTAACGCGCCTTATGAACTTCTTAGTTTTGAAAATCATTAAAATTAAGAAAAAAGTAGTGATTATGTAAGGTAAAAGAATGATCCAAAAAATTACTTTGAAAAAAATAAATGGCCCGCCCAAAAAATGAGTAAAGCCCAATAACCAAATTAATAACATTGCCAAAAAAGATCCTGAAATTTTCATCCCGTACGAAATAGGACGCGTACGCTTACACTTCGTTGCCCTTTTTATTATTAATAATTTTTTTCATAAATTTCATAATTTTATTAATTACTATGCGCCCGCGATTTCGTACGGGATTCATTCCTATTTACCCTTTAAAATCTTTACCAAACCGTCTCGCAATTCTTTCACAGACTTATCATCAAACAAAGACAAGACAAATACTGGTTTGCCAAGTTTCTCAAATTCTTTTTTCTTTTTTTCTATAATTTTTTGATCTTCTACTGTATCTGTCTTTGTCAAAACAATTATTTCTTCTTTTCCAGCCAAACCATCCTCGCCAGATAAATTATTTTTCTTATCATACTTTTCCAATTCTTTTCTAATTTCTTTATAAACTTTCATCATACCAGTCGTGCCGTGTGATAAATTTTCAAAAGAAACAAGATGTGCTAACATTTTTGTTCTTTTTACGTGTTTCAAAAACTTCACGCCCAAACCCTTTCCTTCTGACGCGCCTTCTATCAATCCTGGAATATCGGCTATTATGTAACCATAAAAATCTCCCAAGTTTGGATCAAGGGTTGTGAAAGCATAATCACCAATTTTTGCAGAAGCATTAGTAATAGAATTTAGCAAAGATGATTTTCCTGCATTTGGAAGTCCGACTAAACCGACATCAGCAAAAAGTTCAAGCTCAATGTGAAAATTCCCTTTTTCTCCTTCCTGCCCTTCGTTCGATTGCTTTGGTGTAGTGTTAGTAGAACTTTTGAAATGTTCATTACCGTAACCACCGTAACCGCCTTTTAACAACAAAACTTTTTGCCCTGCTTCAGTAAGCTGCCATTGCTCTTCTGTGTCTAAATTAGTAATTACAGAACCAACTGGTAACTCTAATAGAAAATCTTCTCCAGTTTTTCCATGCAAACTTTTCTTTCCACCATCTTCTCCTCGCTCAGCATAAAATTCTTTCTTTGCTTTATATCTAGAAAGCGCGTTTATATCTCGAATTGCGATAGCATAAAAATCTCCACCGCGACCGCCGTCTCCACCAGCCGGTCCACCTTTTGGAATAAATTTTTCCTGACGCCAGCGAACAACACCGTTTCCACCGTGTCCTGCTTCTGCATATATATTTATTTCATCTATAAAAGCCATA
>DAONFW010000009.1:16574-21329 GCA_035403785.1 Minisyncoccota bacterium
TTCTTTTGATTTTGCAACTACCATAAATAATCCTCTGTGGCAGAAGACAGCATCTTTTACCCCAGTTACTTTCTGTAATTCTTCATCTCTCAAACCAGCCCAAGCTTTTGGAAGATATTTTCTTCTTTCAAAAGACGGTAACTCAACAAAGACACTTTCTGCCCCCCATACACCATCTGCAAATCTAGGAAATACAGCAAACTGTGGTTCTTTGTAATCACTCAAAACTTTTTCCCATCGATATTTTCTATCCAAAATCACCAACCTTTTATCTTCAGAATTCTCATAACAAATTTTTATAGATCTTTCTCCCTCTACAAAATCTTGTGCCGTTTTAATTTCTCTTTTTAACAAATCTTTTGCAATTTTAACTGCTTTTTTGAAATTCTCTAACAATTTTTGGTCAGATACATCTTTCCAGCTTGGTTTAAAAGACAAAAAGAACTGATAAATAGTATAAGGCGAAACTTCGCTTTTTAAATCAAACAAATCAATACCGTTATCATTAGCATCAACTGGGACAACAAGTTTATTTTCAATTTCATCCGCCACTTCTTTTGAGCCACAAATTTCTGCGCCAAATTTTTTCCAAACTAACCCAAAAGAAGAATATTCAATTCCATTTTCTCTTTTTCCTGCACCGCCAATCTGGTGATGATCAAAAAAATTTTTATCAGCATCATAACTTCCGCCGATATCATAAATATAATCTCCAGTTTCAATTATTTTTGGATCTCTGGTTCTAATTATTTTTGCTCGTTCTCCATGCTTTTCTAGCATCAAAAGCAACGTAGCTGTCGCGAAAATATCATCAGAATGAAAAGAGCCATTGTGCGTAACTAACTTTTTTCTTTTTTTAAAAATTTTAAATATTTTCATATTATTTATTTATTATTATCTATATTTTCATTAAGATTATCTTTTGCGTAAAAACCTTGAAAGACTACATACAACCAACCGATAAATCTATCAATGATAATAAATAGTATTATCAAAGTTGCTACAATCAATAAGAATCTCCAGATTTCTTTACTTACACCCAAGGCCGTATAGCTGAAGAAATAACCTAAAGAAAGAAGTAACGGCGCCCAAATCAACGTAGAAATAGCCTCAGCTTTTATAAATTTCTTAAAAGGCACATTTTTATATCCAGAAAACAAAATCACAATATTATTTATTCCCATTACAAACTTAGAAATAAAAATAGACCAAAAAGATTTTTCTGAAAAATTTGGCAAAATATTTGAAATTCTTCTTTCAAGATATTTGAAAAATCTTACATTGTGCCATTTTTTATTTAACAATCTTCCCAAATAATAACCGCAAAGAGTTTTGCCTGCTCCTCCAAGATAAATGAAACCCAGCACAAACCAAAAATTCAAAGCTCCAAGATGCGCAAGAATACCACTGGAAATAATTATAAATTCCCCTTCGAAAATTAAACCTAACAAAATCAGCCCATAAGCCAAAACTTGATGTTCAAAAACCAAATTAGTTAAAAGATTTACTGTATGCATCTTATCTTATTTTTTAAAAATTTTAAAAATTAGGCAAACAGGCTATCTACAACTTCTTTCACAAGTGTGCCATCAGCTTTTCCTTTTAGATCTTTCATAAGTCCAGACATTAATTTCCCCTTTTCTTTCGCATCAGAAATTCCCAATTCTTCTTTCTTCTTTTTTGCAAATTCTTCTATTTCAGATCTTTCCATTAATTTTGGTAAATATGTTTCTAAAATTGCAAGTTGAGCTGATTCTTCTTTTACCAAATCTTCTCTATTCCCTTTTTTAAACTGCTCTATTGAATCTTTTCTTTGCTTTGCTAATTTTGTAATAACAGCAATAGCTTCTTCATCTGTAAGCATTTCACTTGGCTTTTTACTTTTAGCGACTAATTCATTGGTAAAAGCTGACAAAATTCCCCTAAAAGTATCAAGAGAAACTTGGTCCTTTGCCATCATTGCTTCTTTTATTTTATTTTTAACTTGTTCATGAATCATATTGTTTATTAGTTTAGCATATTTGTGTTATTATTTCTATATGAGTAAAACAAATAAACTTATATTTTTTGATACAGAAACTACTGGAAATACAGAAAAAGACTACTTGTGTCAGATAGCTTACAAAAATGGAGACGAAAGCTTTGTCGGTTTTTATAAACCACCGATAAAGATTCCACCAGAAGCTTCTGCTGTTCATCATATTTCTAATAAAATGATTGAAAACGAATTATCTTTCAAAGAAAGTGACGACAGTAAAAAAATTAAAGAACTTTTTGAAGATGAAAATTCAGTAGTAATAGCTCACAATGCGCAATTTGATTTAATGATTATAAAAAAAGAAGGAATCAAGCCAAACAAATTTATCTGTACTTTGCGATTGGCTAGATTTCTAGACCCTCATGGAAAAATCGAAAGATACAATTTGCAATATTTACGCTATCTTTTGGATTTAGACGTTCAAGCAACTGCACATGATGCGCTTGGGGACGTTTTAGTTTTAGAAAAACTTTTTGATAGATTAAAGAAAAAATTAATCGAAGTAGAAGAATTAGAAGAAGAAAAAGTTGTAGACAGAATGATAGAAATCTCTTCACATCCTTCTATTTTTAAATACATAAATTTCGGCAAACATAGTGGAAAAGAAATTGAGCAAATAGCAAAAATAGACAGAAATTATCTCGAATGGTTATTACAACAAAAAGAAGAAAGCGATCAAGTAGACGAAGACTGGATTTACACTTTAAAACACTATTTGGGTAAGAATTAGATAAATAAAAAAGGATGCCGAAATTATGAGCATCCTTTTTACTCTCTTACAAAATTTTAATCTTCTCGTTCGAGAGTAATTTCTACGTTTTCTATAAAAAACATATCTTTTCTGGTTATTAACACGTTGACATGATAATATTTGAAATTTTTATTCAACGGTATGTTTATTTCCTCTGTTTCGCCGATAACACTATCAGCGTCGTTGGTCCAGACAAATTCATATTGGTCTATCGCCCCATCTTGCACCGTCGCATGAAGAGTAAAAAACTCCCGGTCAGCAGCTTTAAATTTTATCTTAAGCTGACCTCTTCTCCCCACAGATCTTTCATTAATCATGACCTGTGCAGAAACAAAATTCGCACAAAACAAAGCAACCAGTAAAATCACAAAGAACTTTTTCATAATCAAAAAATTTAGTTTATAAAATTAGTGAAATTGTTTTCCAAACACAAGATAACACAAAAAAGATAATCTTGTCAATAGATAAGTCTGTTAGCTTTTTGTGTTAAAATAAAAAGATGGAAAATATTTTATGGATAATTATTGGAATTTTGGCTGGCATTATAGTCGCCTATCTTATTTTTAATAAAAAAAGAGATAATAAACCAAATAACGACACGGGCTTGCAGTTAATCTTGCAACAACTTAATGAAATCTCTCGAACAGTAGATAGTAAAATCGGCGAATCTCACAGACAAATGAATGACAGCTTGAAATTTCACTCTTCTGAATCTAATAAAATAATCAGAGATGTGACAGAAAAATTAACTAGATTAGATGAGACTAACAAGCAAGTTATTTCTTTTGCTGATCAACTTCAAAGCTTGCAAGATATTTTGAAAAATCCAAAACAACGCGGAATTTTGGGCGAATATTATCTTGAAACTGTTTTGAAAAACGTTCTTCCGCCTGGAAGTTACCAAATGCAATATGCTTTTCCTGATGGGAATATAGTAGACGCTGTTGTCTTTGTAAAAGATAAAATTATTCCGATAGACTCAAAATTCTCTCTAGAAAATTACAACAGAGTAATAGAAGAAACAAATCCAGCAGAAAAGAAAAAATTAGAAACTATTTTTATTAATGATTTAAAAAATAGAATTTCAGAAACTTCAAAATATATTCAACCAGAAAACGGCACAACAGATTTTGCATTCATGTTCATTCCGCATGAAGCTATTTATTATGATTTATTAATAAATAAAATCGGTGGACTAAAAGACGAAGAAAACGAAAGCTTAATCCAACGTGCTGCTGGAAAACAAAAAGTTATAATCACTTCCCCTACTTCTTTTCTCGCTTATCTTCAAACTGTGCTACAAGGCTTGAAAGCAATGCAAATAGAAGAATCAGCAAAAGAAATTATCAAGAAAGTAGAAGACTTGGGAAAGCATCTGAAATCATATGACGAATATCACACAAAGCTTGGAAATGCTTTAGGAACAGTAGTGAACCACTATAATACTTCAAATAAAGAACTCAAAAAAATAGATAAAGACGTTTTAAGAATAGCCGGAAGTTCACCAGAACTTTCTAGTATTCAGATAGATAAACCAAAAATTGAAGACTAAACTTGCCTAAATTGAATATTTGTGTAATAATAGTACAAAATCAATTTAGTACAAACAAAAAAAACGAAACCAATGGGGACAAAAAAGAAAAAGGTTGGAAAAAAGAAGGTAGAATTACCGTTATCAAAACACATAACGGTAGAAAGCCAACAAAAAGGTCTTGAAGAGGCCGAGAAATTATTAACAAACGGAGTTCTTTACAAAAGTGGTAGAAAAACTAAAACTATTTTTCTTAATGAAGTATCTTTTACTGATGAAACAACTGGTAAAAGGTATCGATTAGAGAAAATTGATCCAAATTTTGATTTTCACCATCCTACGAATGAACTTCGTAGGTATCACGGAAACCGACTAGTTGAACTACCTTCTATTATTGATATTCCTCGCAAAAAAAAGTGGCAGGAATAAAAACTG
>DAONFW010000010.1:0-17427 GCA_035403785.1 Minisyncoccota bacterium
AAAACGCCAAATGAAATGTTAGAATTAAAAGTGACAAATGTGGTTAGTTAAAACAGTGTATAAATTCAATGTTTTTTGAGTTTTATATCAAATTAACTTCAGGCGATATTTTTAAACCAAATTTTTTATAGACAGAATCTACTATTTCGTTAGCCAGAGCCAAAACTTCTTCTCCTGTTGCACCGCCATGATTTACCAAAACCAATGCTTGTTTGTCGTGCACTCCGACATTGCCAACCCTTTTCCCCTTCCAGCCACATTGCTCTATTAGCCAACCAGATGGTATTTTTATTTTTCCGTTTTCTTCAAAAGCTGGCACTGTCTCATATTCTTTCTTCAATTCAGCTAACTTTGCAGAATCTACATAAACATTTTTGAAAAAACTTCCAGCGCTGCCTAAAACTTTTGGATCAGGTAATTTTGTCCTACGAATTTCAGACACAATATCACTGACGTCTTTTGCATTTTTTACTGTTAAATTATTTTTTTCCAAATAATCTTTCAATGCACGGTAAGTAATATTTGTTTTTGGAATTTTGCTCAATTTAAAAACAACCGCTGTGATAAAATATTTTCCTTTTAATTTGTTTTTAAAAACACTTTCACGATAAGCAAACTCGCATTCGTCTTTGCTAAATATTGTTTTACTGCCAGTCTCTACATCAAGCGCTTCAACATTTTCTATCGTGTCTTTTACTTCTGTGCCGTAAGCTCCAATATTTTGCACTGGAGCTGCGCCGACAGTTCCAGGTACTAGAGATAAATTTTCAACTCCCCAATAATTTTTATTCACAGCGAACAAAACAAAATCGTGCCATATTTCTCCTCCCATTGCTTTTATATAAACAAAGTCTTCCCCGACGTTACCAGTCGGGGTCCCGACTCTTTTAGACGTCGGGATTGTAATTTCAATTCCCTTCAATCTATTGCAAACAACAATCCCGTCAAAATCTTTGGTAAACAAAATATTACTTGCGCCACCGATAAACAATTTTTGGTTATTTTTATACTCATCAGTCTGTATCAAATCTAAAAAATCCTGTTCTGTATTTATTTCGCAAAAAAGTTTTGCTTTCACTTTGACATGAAAAGTGCTCAAATCCGTCAAATCATAGTCTTTTTGAATAGTCATATAAAAAATATACTCTAATAAGACTTAACTAGCAAACACTTGACAAAGAAAGTCAAGTATGCTAGTATATATTCAAACTTAAAAAATTTATAAAAATGAAAAAAGTATTTGTTCTTTTTATGTCATTCTGCCTTACATTTGCAGTTTCGACATCGGTTTCAGCCAGCAATGGTAATGACAATGGTAAAAACCCAATAAACCCGAGCAATAGCTCAGGCTCGGTAAAAACCAAGTTTGTAAAGCCAAAGAATATGAGTAACAGTAACTCCTCCTTAAAAGGAGCCGGTTCCTCAAAAAAGAGCTTAAAAAATTTTGCTTCCGGCAAAAAATACCACCGGAAAAAAGGGCATTATTCGAACAAATAAAGCCCGGCTGCCGCAACAAAGAAAACACGTCTATTCGTAGTCGTGTTTTTTATTTTATAAAAACAAAAGAATAATAGTAGTAATACTAACTACAAACAAAAATCCTGTGATAAACCAACCAAGCAATTTTGAAACTTTTTTATTTTTAAATTCTCCCATTACATCTTCCCTACTACTAATCTTTACTATAAAAAATAAAATAACTGGAGAAATAATTCCGTTCAAGACAGCTGAATAAATAAGCGCTTTGATCGGATCGATACCAACAAAGTTCAAACCGATTCCCAAAAGCATCGCAACAATAATTACTCCGTAAAAAGAAGTTGCGCGTTTTAATTTTCGATAAAGTCCAAACTTCCAACCAAAAGATTCTGACATGGCATAAGAAACAGAACCAGCCAAAACTGGGATTGCCAAAAGCCCCGTTCCTATTATTCCAACTGCAAACAAAAAGAAAGCGAAATTTCCAGCAAACGGTCTCAACGCCTGTGCCGCGTCCGCTGCCGTGCCAATATTTGTAATACCATTTTGGAACAAAGTTGCAGCACAAGTTGCTATTATGAAAAACATAATCAGATTAGACAAAAGCATTCCAGACCAAACATCCACTCGCATTTTTCTAACTTCATTTATATTATTCAAACTTTTTCTCTGCTCTTCTGTTTTGCCACCTTTCAAAATTTCTTCTTCCACTTCCTGTGAAGTCTGCCAAAAGAATAAATACGGAGAAATAGTCGTACCAAAAGTAGCGCAAATTAAAATAATTTCATCTTTAGAAAATTTTATCGCTGGAATTACCGCATGCGTAAAAACATCATGCCAATTTATTTTCACAGCAAAGGCAGCAAAGACATAAGTAAACAAAACTAGCGCTAAATATTTTAAGTATTTAGAATATTTTTTATACGGAATAAAAATTTGTAAAATCAAACTCAAAACAGCAAAAGTTATTACTAAAAAGGCAAAACCAAACTCCGGCAAAATAAGCCGAGTTCCTTCTGCCATAGCTCCAAGATCTGCACCAATGTTAAAAACATTGGCAAAAAGCAAAAGCACAGTACAAAAATATAAAATTTTTTTTGAATAATGTTTTTTTATGTTAGTAGCAAGACCAGCTCCAGTCGTCAGCCCAATACGAGCACACATTTCCTGTATCACTCCCATAAAAGGAAAAGAAAAAAGTGAAAGCCAAATCAAACTGAAACCCTTAGATGCACCCATTTGAGAATAAGTAGCGATTCCAGAAGGATCGTCATCCGCTGCTCCGGTAGTTAAACCAGGACCAAGCATTTGCCAATACTCTTTTGCCGCTTTTACCGGTCTTTGTTTTTCTATATCTTGTTTTATTTCTTCTTCTATCTCAATACTTTTTTCAAGCACTTCTGCTGGCGCGCTAAATAATTTTTCTAAAATGCTTTTTTTCATGTTTTTATATTATGACATATTTTAAAAAAGCTTGCTATTTCTAGATAAATTTACTTTTTTACAAAATAATATTAAACAAAAATCCGGTCAACATAATTCCAATTCCAACAACTCCAGCAAAAATAAAAATTAACCTAATTTTCATAACTTTTTTCAAAATCATAAATTCGGGCAAAGACAAAGCTGTGACAGACATCATAAAAGCCAAAGTAGTTCCCATCGCAACACCTTTTTCTGTCAGTACGCCAACAAGCGGAATAATTCCAGCGGCGTTTGAATAAAGTGGAATTCCAACTAATACAGCCAACGGTACTGCATACCAATTCCCCGCTCCAGCATATCTCGCCAGAAAATCAGCCGGCACATATCCGTGAATCCATGCACCGATTCCAATTCCCAAAATAACATACGGCCAAACTTTTTTCAAAATACTCACAGTATAATTTCCTGCATAAACAATTCTCTGTTTTGTACTCATTTCTAATAAATTAATATTTCCATTTATTTTATTTTCAAAAACAAAAGGCTGAATTAATTTTTCAACTTTTAATTTCTCAATAATTACTCCCGAAATAACAGAGATAAACAAACCAGTTATTATATAAATAACAGCAATTTTCCAACCAAACATTCCCAGCAACAAAACCAAAGCAACTTCATTAATCATTGGCGAAGCCACAAGAAAAGAAAAAGTCACCCCGAGCGGCACACCGGCTTGCACAAAACCCAAAAATAACGGAACAGCTGAACAAGAACAAAACGGCGTAATTATTCCAAGCAAAGATGCAAGAATATTTCCAGAATATTTATTTTTTCGAGACAAAATAGCTCTGACTTTTTCTGGTGGTAAATAAGAACGAACAATAGAAACAACAAAAATAATAACTGCTAGTAAAATAAATATTTTTACTACATCATAAATAAAAAAGTTCACGGCATTTGCAGGCAGTGTATCAGGTGTAAAATCTAGAATTTTATAAGTTAGCCAATCGGCTAATAATTTTACTGGGTAAAAAATACTCATAAATTAAACTTTAGAACAATTTATCCCAAATAACAATTCCACTGAAAATTCCGAAGAAAACAAAAATAATACCAATTATAATTTTTCTCCACAAAGCCGGCCTGAAAACTTTTGGCAAAACAGTATGATTCAGCCAAAAAACTAAACCAAGGTGCACGAACATTGCAAAAGCGTTGATCACAGCAGCGAGCACTATTAGAGTTTTTGGCTCATAAAAATTACACAAGAATAAAATTATTCCAAAAGCAATTTGCGCCCAAACAAAATAGTAATAAATTTTTGAAAGATTTATTTTTCCTTCTTTCTTTCCGTGCAGTTTTTTAATAGCAAAATTTTCAGACATAATTCTAGAAGTAGAATCCATCACACCCAACTGTGTCTGAAAAAGCATAATAGACAAAACAATCAAAAACAAAGTACCAACCCAAGGGAATAAAATTTTTCCAATAGCAAAACTTTCATTCAATACAAAATTAATACCTTCTGCATTTCCGGCCAAACCATGTGTCGTCGCATACGAAAGCAACATAAGAAAAGCCATTGAAATTATTCCCAAAAACCAAAAAACAAAAGCGTGCTCAATACTAATCAGTTTCCACCATTTTTTAAATCTACTAACATCTTCTGGTGTTTCATAACAATCCGTACCGTCTAATATGATTTCTCTTTCTTCTTTTTTTGCAAACAAACTAGAAATCTTTTGTGAATAAACTCCCATGCCATAACCTTTTTCTTTTATATAAATAGACTGTGTGAGATTCAAATTTCCACCAGCCCCAGAGTAAGCAAAAGCCCCAAGAAAAGTAGCAATACTTATTCCCTGTGGCAAAAACCAATAACCTTCACCTTTTCCAAACAATCCCTGTAACAACAAAGACCAATCAGTTTTCGTAGCCAAAAATACAGCTAAAATAAATACAAACGGCACGCCAACTAGAATAATAATTTTTGTTATTCTTTCCATCATGCCATAGACAGTCTTTCCCATACTCAAAATCAAACCAATCAAAACTAAAAATAAAATAGCGATCCATTTGAAATTTTCTATTCCAATAGCTCCCGCAAAAATTTTTGCAGAAGCTGCAACAATTCCTGGCAAAGCCCAACCAATAAAAGTAGATAAAATAAACCAATATACAGCCGGCTTAAAAATTTTATAAATTCCAACGAAGACACTCTCACCTTTCACGAGAGCGTAGCGTTCTATTTCCATATTCATAAAATACTGAAAAGTAATTCCCAAAAGAGCACCCCAGGCAATTCCAAGTCCGTAGTTAGAAGCAAGATACGGCCACAATATCACTTCACCAGATCCCAGCCCTAAAGCTAAAATAACAAAACTTGGCCCGATTAATTTTTTTAGAGAAACAGGTAACGGAAATAATTTTTTTTCTTTCATCTATTTTATTCTAATTTATTTAAAAAACTTTTTTATTTTATATTTACCAAATTATTCTGAATATTCTGTATTAAGAATCTAGAAAAAGCTAAATAATTAGAAACAGTTTTTGTTTTAAGAAAATCGTTCCAACCTTGCTCTAGAGCAACTCTATCTTGATCATTTGCAACAGTCTGAATATCACCGCTAATTTTATTAGCAGAAACCTGACTAATAGAAGCAATCTTCACATCTCCAGCTACAAGAAAAGATGCAAGAGAATCGTTTAATAAAGCTGTGCTTTGTTTAATATTTACCAAACTAACTGCGATAAACTGACGAAGATTGCTCAATTCAGTTTTGTTTTGTTCCAAAAGATTCTGGGTCGCAACCAAACTCATTTTTGTAATTTTAGCCTGAGAATAAAAATTCCAAACCAAAATTCCAGATATTAAAAATAAAACAGTAATAATGATTGCGTAAATTTTAAGTGCTTTCATAAAAATAAATTCAAAATTAAATTTTTAACATAATAAAAAGACCTGCTTTTATTATAGCAGTTTTTTAAAAAAAATTATTAATTTAATTTGTTAAATTCTTTACAGCTTATCTAATCGGAAAAGTCTTTCCGAGTTCATTTGAATAATAAAATTCATACGCAAGTCCACCAAAAGTGTAAGTTTTTTTATCTACCGTAATATTTGAACCACCAACTTCTGGATTTTTTTGGGATCAGAATGTTTAAACCCTAGGTTGAAAAGCGTAGCTAATATTTCAGGTCTATCAGAAATAGTATGCCCTTCATTTTTCCATTGCTTTTCTATTTGTTTTATAAACAAAGCAGTATAAAGATATGAATAATAATGATTATCATCATTAGTAAGTCGCTCCATTCTTTCTTTATCTGGATCATTTGTTTTAAAATCCAAAAGATGCTTGTAAGCAATACCCAAATAATATGGACTTTTAGAATCTTTTAAATTCGCTTCAATTTGTTTAGCCGTAGCAATTTTAATACCGGCAATTCCGTAAGAAAACTTCACACTATTTCCTAATTTCTGAAGTGGCAAGAAAACTTTTTTTAATTTTTCTCTGTCTGATCCAAAATAACGAAACTGTTCTACGACTACCGGCGCAAGAATAGTTCGAGTTGGAACACCTGTGACGCGACTAGCTTTTTCTATAAGTTTTTTGTCTTTTGTGAGACCTCCTCGGATAGTTGTCCAATCATCTGTCTTGGCCCAATCTGGTGTTTTTGCCACTTGTTTCTTGCGGGCCCAAATACTTTCAATAGAATTATATAAACCGCTTTTTTCGTCTATCTTCCCCTCAACATTTGTCAGACCAAGCTGCATTGCAATAAACACACAGAAAAAGACGAATACTACAAATACCGCCCCACCGGACAAAAATTTTAGCGCCTTGAGCGCCTTATTTTTGTTAACTTTTTTAATTATTCTTAATACACGTTCTTTCATTACAAGAAATATCATACCATAAGATGCACCATTCTGTCAAATATCAAAAACAAACAGCCTCGGCCCTACTATCCTGCCTTTACTGCTTTTATTTTTTTATTTTTGTTTGTGAGTAAAAATTTTTATTTCCTAATCTTTTTGATTGAAATAAACAAAACTACTGCAGCAACTAATTCCAAAACAGCCCAAACTGTTTTTCCAAAATCAAACGGGTACACTGGGTTAAAAACAATCACAACTGCCAACATCGCTAGAGCACAACTTGTATTTTTTGTTTTGGTAGCCAAATATGCATTGTAAAGCGCCACACAAGAAACTACCCATCTTAAAAATTCAAAATATCCGGCAAGCATTCCTAAAACAGCCAAAAGCAACAAAATTATAGCCAGTATCGTAAACCAATTTTTCTTAATTAATTTTTTCATATAAATATATTATATAAAAAAAAATTCAATAACCAAAAAACATTGTCATAGGTTCTTTCTCTCCCATCAAATTTGTTACTCAAATGTAATGGCCTAAAACCAAAACAATTTATCAATCGTAGTTCCAAGTGCCTCTGCCACATCGTGTGCTAACTGCAATGAAGGATTGTATCTATTTTGTTCAAGAAAAACAATCGTTTCTCTTCTGACTTTAGCCTTTTTGGCTAACTCTTCTTGGGTGATATTTAATTTAATTCTTAATTCTTTGATATTGTTTTTCATATTTTATTTACATGAAACAGTTGGTGCGTCAAAACTTGGATTACCGTGTTTAACCCAATTTCCATCACGACAAACCCAATTATCTTCCCCGCTAAAAAATCTAATACTAAAGAAAGCGACAAAAATAGCCAATATAATTATAGAAATAATATATTTCTTTTTATTTTTTGAAAATTTTTCTTTGTTATAGAAACGGAAAACTACAGAATAAATGATCATAAGCAAACAAGTAGAATATGCAAGTGTCATACCGATAGGCTCATAAAAAGGATTTGTACTTCTGAAAGCATAGAGAATAAACATGACAACTACAGCAATCCATGAATATATCTGTATCGCCATAAGAGCAGACTTGCCACCTAGAGCAACATCTCTTTCGTCTGAAATAACATCCTTGACCTTACGGCGCAAAAAGATAAGCACAAGAGACGCAACAATCAAAGTAATAATAGGAATTAAAAAATTTTCTAAAACTATTGCCTGACCGAAAATTATAGCAATGATAACTGTTATTATTAATCTTATTTTTTGGTACTGTTTGTTTGACATATTATTTATGTAATTTGTTAGAAATAATTAACACACTTTATATGTTATATTTTTCTAACACCAATGTCAAGTACTTAGTGCCTGATTTTTTCAAAACAACGGATGATGAAAACATTTAAAGACCAGTTTATTTTTTAAACCGCTGACTGATGGGTGCCTATCCGGATTCGAACCGGAACTGAGGGATCCACAGACCCTAGTGCTAACCATTACACCATAGGCACCATGCAAGATACTTTATAACATGAATTTAAGAAAAAAGCTATATTTTACTTGTAGTCCGGAGATTCTTCGGAAATTCCAGCTCGATGATTTGCTAATCTGGCACAAGCGTAAAGAAAACTTGAAAGTCTGTTCAAGTAAGCTTTTGTACTCTCTCCCACTGAAACTTTCTCTTCGTCTACAACTGCTATCACTCTCCTTTCCGCTCGACGAGAAACTGTTCTAGCCACATCGAAAGTTACTGCCAAATCTGTCCCACCGGCAATGAAGAAAGATTTTATTTCTGGCAACTCTTTTTCTATATTGTTCACAAAGTTTTCTAACTCTTCTACTTTTTCTTTTGTCATAGAATTTTTTGCACCAGCAATTTCTGCTTGAATGATAAAAAGATTCTTTTGTATATCATGAATTATTTTTTCAAAAGAAAAATTATCGGAAAAATTAAAGTCTTTTTCTCTAGATTTCAGCTTACAAAAACCCAAATAAGAATTAGTCTCATCTAGCGCACCCAAGGCTTCCGCAATAATAGAACTTTTTGACATTCTTTGATCACAACCAAATGTTTTTGTTGTGCCGTCATCTCCTTTTTTTGTAAACAACATATTTTTGTTTTAAATTAATTAACTAATTTGATAATTTTTTATTTTACAAATTCATCACAAGTGCGTGGGGGGAGATTTGAACTCCCATGGAATTGCTTCCGCTACCACCTCAAGGTAGTGCGTCTACCAGTTTCGCCACCCACGCCTACAAAAACTTTAACAAAAAAATCCATTTTTGTGAAATGGATTTTTTTGTTTTATTTTTTATTATTGTTATTTTATTATTCTTCAGATTTTACTTCAGCTTCTTTTTCTTTCTCATCTCCTTCTTGCATTGTTACTGATCTCATTTTTCTTCTTACATCTTTAACAGCTTTTGTTCTAACGTAATAAAGTTTTGATCTTCGTGCTCTAGATTTCTTTGTTATTTCTATTCTGTCTATTGATGGAGAAAATAATGGGAAAATTCTTTCTACACCTACTCCTGAAGCAACTTTTCTAACTGTGAAAGTTCCTCCAATTTCAGTTCCATGCTTTCTTGCCAATACGATTCCTTCGAAAGCCTGCAAACGTGCCTTGCCCTTTTCGTCAACGATCTTAGACCAAACACGAATTGTGTCTCCAGCCTTAAAATCAAGGTTTTTTCGAGCTTCTACGTCTACGGGTGTAAGTTTTGTTTTTGCTACTGCCATAATGAGATAATCTAACACAAATCCAATTTTTTTGCAATTTTTTAAAGTTTTTTTAAAAAATAAAAATTGACAACAAACAAGCAAAGAGTTAGGGTAAAAGAAAATAGGAGGTATTATGTTCTTTGAGCTAATAAGAACTATGACCAACGCAGATTGGTCAATTTTTGTTGTTACACTGCTTGCTTACGTTTTTATTGCCTTAGGAATAGTCAAAGACAAAGGTAAAGGCCAAAGTGCTTTCTCTTGGTTCCTGTGGCTGATTTTGGACGTGATTTTATTTCTGTCTATTCTTGACGGAAACGGAAAATCAATTTTCATGCTAGCACCATCTATGCTCGGTTCTCTGGTAATTTCTATTCTTCTTTATCTTTGCCAAAAAAGAAAAAAGATTGTACTAAAAGACTGGGAATGGATAAATATTTTTTTGATTTCCGTCACAGCCATTGTTTGGCAAGTATCAAAAGACCCAAACACAGCTATTGCTTTCGGAGTAGCCGCGCAGGTTCTGGCTGGAGTAGAACTTTCCATAGAATCATGGAAAAATCCGACTCCTGGTTGGACAACCTTGGGGTACTTAATGTTCGTTGCTAGTTGTGTTTTATCACTAGCAACAGAAGGAAACGCATTCACACATTTTACGATCCAAGATCACCTGTTCCCAACAATGCTCGGACTGCAAACTGTCGTGGACACGATTCCACTGATATTAAAGACATTTAAAAAACAGTAAGCCAGCAAAAAAGAGCTTCAAAAGCCCGCATATTCGCGGGCTTTTTTAATAAACCAGCCTTAGACTAATAAACTTCCCTCTTATAACACTCTTCACAATAAATGATTTCTGGACGATCTGGAGAATATGAAGTTTCAAATTCAGTAGAACATCTTCCTTTGTGATTATGATTGGTTTTGTCACACATACACTGCCTGTGCCAGAGTTTCAAAGGATTTCTTTGTTTTAATCTTTGGTAGTGTCTGCAGTTAGGACACAAGTGTGGAATTGGTAAATTCATTCTTTTGTAAAACTGTAATTCAGATTCTGTGATTTTAAACGCTTCAGTACATTGTTCGTTACATTCTCCTTTGTGTTCACACTCTATGACTTTGCCTAAAATAGTTTCATCTACATCTTGTATATTATCTGGAAGATCTTCTGATTTAATATCTATTTTATAATTTCTTTCTTCTCTATCCTTCCACTTGTATCCTTGTTCTAAAGCTTGTTCTTTAGTTAATGGAAAGTATTCTTGAGCTATTGTTTCGTTGTAACAAAATGGTGATAATTCTGGTGGGAAGAATTCTCCGTATTTATATATTCTTCCTTTACTATCTATATATGGCATATCGTTCATGTGTTGAATGATTTTTGGGACTAATTCTTCGTATTGTTCTTTGGTGTATTGTTTGTTGAGGATGCAGTAATTTCCTTTTTTGAGACCAACGCAACCAAAAATGTTCGTGCTCGAAGGACAGTGATAAGAGTAAAAAACATCCATGGCTGAAGAAAGTAAAAATGAGAACCTTACATTACTAGAGCCTGCAAAAATACCCAAAGAATCATAAACTAGTTGGGAATTATGACCTCCGTGAGACATATTTCTGGAATCAGAAAAGCCACCAGCGGTTATTGATACATTTTTTAAGTCTTTTGAATTACTTCCTATATCAAAACAATTCACACAATTTTTACTACCAACAATGTTATCACCCGTGCAATTTTCTGATTTAACAACATGCGCAAAACGATGTGGAAACTTAATCTTTAATTCACTAAATTCCTTTTTAACATACTCAATTCCCTTTCTTGTATAAATCTTTAAACCTTCTAATTTCTTAAAATACTCTTCTCTTGAATATTCTTTATTAAAAAGACAATAATTTTTATTGCGTAACCCAATACACCCAAGACAGTTATTACAATTTATACAATCATAAATAAACATGCAGTCAGTACAACTCTTTGAATATTGAGCAAAAAATACCTTATAACATTCTTGGGAATCCAAACATTCATAACAAAATTCACATTTTTCAACCCAATATAAGTCCTGGCTCTCTCTTGTATAAAAATTAAAAGTAGAATAAGAACAATTCTCATTATAATCACCACCAAAAACTAAATAACAGTTTTTATTCTTTTCCGTATAATTACAATAATCACTATTAATAGCGTTCCAATTCATTAAATTTGGCCAAGGAACTCTTTTGATTAATTCTTTAATTTGCTCAAAAAATGGTCTGGAAAAATCATAATCAACCCCATAATCTTTTGGATCCCAATCATCTCCCCACCAATATTCACGATTGTAGACTATTACCTCTTTGTCCTCAGAATAAACTGAAATTATTTTTTTATCTTTCTGAAAATTAGGAGCATTATTCTTACGATGATATAAAATATTTTGGTTTCTAAATGTAAGTCTGCGCATAAACTGACACTCTGAACACCAAGTCGGGGCAGGTACTTTCATTTTTTCGTAAAAATTAAAATCTTCTTGTTCTATAACAAAATCTTTCTTGCAATTCTGACATGTTCTCATCTCGCTTTGCATAATTTTATTCTACCATTTTCTTCATTTCTTCTGGCAGCTCAGACGAGACTCTAATTTTTTCGCCATCCAATTTTTTAAAGACTATTTCTCTCGCATGCAAAGCTAGTCTGCCAAGACTTTTCGGACAAGAATTTTTCGAATCATAAAGACTATCACACAAAACTGGAAAATTTAAAAACTTCATATGCACGCGAATCTGATGCGTTCTGCCAGTCTTTGGCCGAGCTTCTATAAAAGAAAACTTCACGCCTTTTTTGTCTTTCAATCTTTTTAAAACAGAATATTCAGTAACAGCTTCTCGCAACTCCCCTCTTGCTCCGCGACCAGCAAGTTTTTTTCTAAAATCAGACGGGCTTCGGCCAATAGCTTTATTCACTGTGCCACGATCATTTTTTGGCCAACCCCAAACAAGCGCGTTATAAAACTTTTTTACTTCCCTATTTTGAAATTGAGATTTTAGAAATTCAAAAGCTTTTTGATTTTTTGCCAAAAGTAAAACACCGGAAGTTTCTCTATCTAATCTATGGACTATGCCTGGCTTTTTTATTTCTTTATTATCTATATAAATAGTCTCACCAACAGATTTTGCTTTTGGATATTTTTTAACAAACCAGTCTGAAATAGTTTGCTCTTTACTTCTACCGTCTGCGTGCACAGAAATTCCAGACGGTTTGTCTATCGCTAAAATATCTTTATCTTCGTAGAGAATTTTTATCTTCATAAAATAATTAATTTGGTCACAAGTAATTTTTCGCCGCCGCTCAAAATTCTTGCGACCCCGCCTCTCTGTTTTGTTTGCTAACAAAACACTGATCCGGCTCACAAATTACTCGCAGGCAAAGCAGTTTGCCTGCTTTACGTAATTTGTGCCTTCGGAGGGAATCGAACCCCCATCAAGGCCTTAGAAGAGCCCTGTTCTATCCATTGAACTACGAAGGCAAATATCTTGCAGTATTTCAACTCTCAGATAGGGTGCGCGGTAAGAGACTCGAACTCCTGACCTTCCCGGTGTAAACGGGTTGCTCTACCAACTGAGCTAACCGCGCAAATAAACTTTATCTAAAATATGATATTACTATATTTTTCAATAATTATCAAGAAACTATCAACTAGGGTCTTTCAATATTATTCCCCCATTTTTAAGCTTTTCTAAATTATCTGCCTTTTGGTTAAAAGAATTAACTATCTCATTTAATAGTTTTTCTTTCAAGATTATTTTTTTGTTGGGTTCTATATTTTCTACTTTAAAAATCTTTTCTGTTTTTATTTTATAAAAAAGGAAAAAAGAAAAAAATATTAAAACAATTATTATAATAATAGAAATATACAACATGTAGTGCCAATGTTTATGAGGATTTATATTAAAAATATTGTAAAAATTTTTATTTTTTTCTTTTATTTTGTTAATTAATTTATCCATATTAATTTATACTTAAAACTGACAAGGAAACCTCTGCAGTCCAAGGATATATTTTTTCTTGATTTGTAGTATTAACTACCTGATTATTTTTATTCAAATAAATACTATCAATAACAACACTATAAGGATAATTTTCCAAAGAAAATAACGTTTTCATAACCTGTTCGAAGTCTCCTCCTATGAATAATTTTATATTGATAGTATTTTTATCCTTCTCTGATATATCTATACTTTCTACAGAAAGATAAGATCCATTTGATAAACCAATATTTTCCAACCCTTCCACAAAAAGATCTATATTGCCTTTATCGACAAAATAATTATTTATTTCTTTTTGAGTTTTTTCTATTTCAGTTATTTTATCCTTTATGACATCTTGATTCTCTTTTTCTATCATTTTTGTCTTTAAAACAGATAAAACATTGCTCGTATGAATATTTTTATTATTTATAATTCTTATTAAAAAAATAAAAACAAAAAGAACAATAATAAACATTAGAATTGAAACTATTAGCGTTATGGTTGATTTATTTTTCATATTATTTTATGTTCATATTGGCCCTAAAATTAATATTATTACTTTCAATAAAATTAGATATCGGAAAATCTACCATATCTAAATTTTTATTATTTTTAAATAAATTTTCTAGATTTCTAAGAGCATTTCTGTTATTAGCAACACCATATATTTCCATAGACAAAATTCCATCTGTTCTTTTATTATATATAATTTGATTATATGTTATACCAGCTGGTTTATTATTTAAAATATCTGAAATTATTTTATTGGTTATATTATTAGATTTTTTACCAGATAGAAGGACAAGCTTGTTATTCACGTCATTTATAATATTATCCATATTTTTAGTATTAAGATCAGGATTTGCTTTATTAAAAATTTCTAAACGATATTCGGATAAATTTTCTTTTTCTTTGGAAAAGAAATATACCGGAAATAATATTAGGGATGATAATACAAGAGTTAAAGATAATACGTAGAGCAACATACTAACAAACCTTTTCCAGTAATTTATATTATTAATCTTTTTTTGTTTATCTAAAAGTAAATTTAATATTGGTTTATTATAAGAAAAATCAGCTAGTGCCAAACCTAAAACCGTAGCATAAGAAAGAGATTCCTCAAAAGAAATAGAAGGGACAGAACCCTTAAGAAGCGATATATTTATCCAGGTATCAGCATTTACAACCTTAATATTCATACTTGTTTCTAAATAACTTGCAAGTCCTGACAAATTTGCATCTCCTCCACAAAGTATTATATGATTTATTTCTCTACTATCTTTCTCTAGCCCATAATGATTTTTCCAATATAAAGACTGCTTATTAAGCTCATCTCTCAAAACAGAAATGCCATTTAAAATTATCGGAAAAATATCTTCTTTATTTGAATTCTCCCTAAGACCATAAGACCTTTTCAATTCTTCCGCTTCTTCAAAAGACATATTGAAATTCTTTGAAATCATATTTGTTAGATTGTATCCTCCAAGGTCAAGGGTTGTGGTCATAAGTATTCTGCCATCATAAGCAACAGATATTCCAGTACGATTATTTCCAAAATCCACAATCATAACAGGACTTTTATCTCCTTTTGGTATAATAGCTCTTCCTATGGCTTCCGCTTCTATTTCAAAAGAAAGTGGTGTTAGTTTGGCTTTTTCAAAGACATGTAAATATTGATTTGCAGTTTCAGTTGCAATAGCTGCTACTTCTACATAAATAGAATTATTATTTTCACAAATAACATTATAATCAAAAGTTATATCGGGAGCCTTAAGTGGAACATGTTCTTCTATTTGAAAAGAAATTGTTTCCCTAATATTTTCATTATTTATTCTAGGAATAGAAAGAGTAAAAAGATAAGTTTGCTCTTCGGGTAAAGAAACTCTGACAAAATTTAATTTTTCTTTCTTTCTTAAATCAGAAAGAATCTTTATCAGAGAATTTTCATCTTCTATCTTTCCAGAGACTACAATTTCTGAGGGAATCTTTATGTGACCATATTTTCCCAAACGAAGACCGTGTGGAGTAGCAATAAGCTCACCATATTTTATAGATCTGTCTGAAATATCTATAGCACAAGAACCCATCGAAAGAAATGATGGTGTAGGAAAATAACTACTGTAAGGTAATCTCATACTTTTATATTATAACCCGTAGTTAATTTTAAACAAAATATAACAAAGTTTATATTATATCGTATTTTTCTTTTTGTTATAAATAAATTTAAAAATTACTGGTAAAAAAGAAATTATTATTATAATAAAAATTATTGGTAAAACATATCTATCTGGATTTGGTATTAATCCTCCCAAAAAATATCCTGATAAAAGCATGAGCATAGCCCAAAAAATTCCACCTATAATATTATAAGATATAAATGTTTTATATTTCATCTTTCCTATTCCTGCAACGATAGGTGCAAAAGTTCTTACTATTGGTACAAATCTAGCAATAATAATTGTAAATTTACCATGTTTTTTATAAAACTCTTCGGCTTCAATAAGTCTTTTCTTTTTAAAAAAGAATCCTTCTTCTTTATTAAATAAACTTCTTCCATATTTTTTACCAGTCCAATAACCTATCGTATCCCCCAAGATAGCTGCAAGTATACAACCAATGATTAAAGCCCATATATTTAAAATATTCTGTGATGCTAAAAGTCCTGCTGTAAAAAGTAAAGAATCCCCAGGAAAAAAGAAACCAAAGAAGAGTCCTGTCTCTGCAAAGACTATAAATATCACTCCTATTATTCCAACCGCCTGTATTATTAAAAGTGGATTAAACATATTCTTCAAAAAATTAATGAATTCGAACCCCCGCATTAACAGAAAATTCTGGGGTAAGAAATACTGGCTTATCGTCTTTACCATCGACAGCCATAAGCATTCCATTTGATTCGACACCTTTTATTGTTCTTGGCTCTAGATTTACAATATATAGAACTTGTTTACCAATAAGAATACTAGGATCTGGATAATACTCGTGAATTCCGGAAACAATTTGTCTTAATTTTCCATTTCCTTCTTCATCGATTTCACCGAAATCTATCTGACATTTCAAAAGCTTGTCAGTCTCTGGAACTGGCTCGACTTCCCTGATAGTCCCCACTCTTATATCCATCTTTTTAAATTCTTCGTAAGAAACATATTCATTTTTATTTTCTTGATTTTCCATAAATTATTTATTATTTTGTTTATCTAAAAATCTTTGTAATATGAGAGCCGCAGCACTATCATCTATTTTTTTATCTTTTTTATTTTTTATTTTTCTAGCATTATTTATTAATTTTCCAATTCCCCTTCTTGCAAATAATGATGTCATAAACTCTTTCTCATAGTAAACTGGCAAATCCATCTCTCCTTCTAAATTTTTTTTAAATTCTTCTATACTTCCCATTATTTTGTTTTTCTTACCAGACAGATCAGTAGACTCACCTAGAACTATACTTGCCACTTTTTCTTCTTCACATATTTCTCTTATCTTATCTGTTAAAGTTAAGTCGTTTGGTAAAATAATCTTCGGAAAAGCAAATTTCTCTTCTTCATCTGAAATAGCTATCCCCACCTTTTTACTACCATAATCAATACCAAGTATATGCATATATATAGAATACCATCCCGTAGTAAATTTCGCCAATATATAGTAAAATATAGGAATGATAAATCTTATTGGAAATAACACGTGGTTTTATTTATTAATGCTTGTTTGGATCTTACCTTGGAAAGCTTGCGCACTTTGGTTTTCAGCTCGGAGAAATCAAAAGGTCTGGTTTATAATCTTTCTAGTTTCTAACACTTTCGGTTTTCTAGAAATTATTTATATCTTCTTTATATTAAAGAAAAAACCAAGCGACCTAGCCCGCGCCTTCAAAATAAACTACATACCGGCTAAAAGCCGGTAGTTTAGTAAATACACGGACTAAA
>DAONFW010000011.1:0-11540 GCA_035403785.1 Minisyncoccota bacterium
TTCAACTTCTTAATTAATTTCACAAACAAATCATTTCGCTCATATTCATTATTAAACAAACCAAAAGACGCAAAAGCCGGCGAGAATAAAATAATATCGCCCTTTTTTGCAAACTCTATAGCTTTACTTACAACCTCTTTAAAATCTTTACCGATTTCATACGGAACTTTTAGTTCATAATCTTTCAATAAAACATCTGTTCCGGAACCCGGAATAAGCGCAACCGCTTTGCAATTTTTATTTACTATTTTTACAAAATTAGTTAAATCTAATTTCTTGTCAGCGCCGCCACAAAGCAAAACTATATTCTTCTTATTAGTCTTCACAGCTTCAATTCCAGCAATAGTTGCTTCTGGTGTAGTAGCGTTATTATCGTTATAAATTTTAATGCCTTTGTAATTTTTCAAAAATTCCAATCTTCCTTCTACTCCCTTAAATTCTGCAACTGTCTTTTTTATTTTATTAATTGGAATATCAAACTGCTCGGCAACTTTTACGGCACAAGCAAGATTTTCTTGTTGATGCTCGCCCGGCACGATAAATTTCCAACCAGCCACAGATTTTTTATTTATAACTATCAACTTACCCTTCACGTCTTCTTTATTTATAAACTCTTTCATCCCTGGCCTGATTATCAAAACATCATCCTTTTTTTGATTTCTAAATATATGCGCTTTATCATCAAAATAAGCTTCCATGCTTCCTCTGTAATAATTCATATGATCTGGCATGAAGCTAGTAAACACAGAAATATCCGGAGAAATTTTTGCATCACCAAAACCTTGCAACTGCCAAGAATCCAATTCGCAAACCAAAATATCGCCAGGTTTTACTTTTTTTAATAAAGGCAAAGTCGCAACACCACGGATATTTCCACCCAAATAAACTTTTCTATTTTTCAAATTTTTTGAAAGCAATTCGTAAATTAAAGTAGTCGTCATTGATTTCCCTCTTGTACCAGTCACGCCAACAATTTTTACTTCTTGCGCAAGTTTTTTAAACAAAGAAACATCCATTTCTACTGGAATTTTATTTTTCTTCGCTTCTGCAATATAAACAGAATCAAAAGGCACGCCAGCGGCTTTCATTATCATGTCTCTATTTTTGAAATCTTCCAATCTATGCTCGCCGATCACAAATTTTATGTTTTTAAATTTGCTTAAAACTTTTAATGAAGTCGCGAGCTGTTCTTTTGTTTTCAAATCCGTCACGATCAAATCAGCGCCACACTCAGCCATAAATTTCGTATAACCAAGACCACGCCCGAGAATCCCAAGCCCCATAACTGTTATTTTTTTATTTTTAAAAAATTCTTTGTAGTGTTGCATAAAATTTTACATTAAATATTTCTTTAACTCTTCCATATCATTAAAGTGCTGTTTTACGCCTTTAATGTCCTGATAACTCTCATGACCCTTCCCTGCGCACAAAATAATATCACCTTTCTGCGCTAATTTTACCGCTTCTTGAATTGCCAAACTTCTGTCTGTTATTACTTTCACTTTTTTTAATTCATTCATGCTCAAGTCAGTCTTCATTTCTGCAATAATTTTTTCTGGATCTTCACTTCTCGGATTATCAGAAGTCAAAATAGCAAAATCAGAATTTTCTACGCCAATCTTTCCCATAATTCTGCGCTTCAATGGATCTCTATCTCCGCCACAACCAAATACAGAAATAATTTTACTACCGTTAGTTTTAAACTCTCGAATAGTATACAAAACTTTCTCGAGCGCATCAGGCGTATGCGCAAAATCTACAATCCCCAAAACACCATTTTGTGAAACAAAATAATCAAATCTGCCTTTGGGTGGCTCAATAGTTTCCAAAATTTTCTTCACTTTTTCCAAATCAAAACCGAGAAGTTTTGAAGTACTAAATATCGCAAGCAGATTGTAAGTGTTAAATTTGCCCAATAATTTAGATTTTATTAAATTACCACCAACTTGAATTTCTATCCCCTCAAAATCTAACTTTTTGATTTCAGCTTTAAAATCAGCTTGATTATTTATACCGTAAAAATATTTGTCAGCTTTTATTCCATCTAAAATCTGTTTGCCGTGTTCATCATCTGCATTTGAAAGTGCAAAAGAACCTTTTGGTAAATTTTGAAAAAATTTCTTTTTAGTCAAGAAATAATTTTCCATGCTTTTGTGATAATCAAGATGATCTTGCGTCAAGTTAGTAAAAACACCACCAACAAAATTTATTCCGGCAATTCTTTTCTGATCAATTCCATGCGAAGAAACTTCCATGAAAACATATTCGCATTCTTTTTCTGCCATTTCTTTCAGTAATTTATTGAGAGTAATCAAACCTGGCGTAGTATTAATAGTAGTTCTTTTTTCGTCTACAATTATATTTTCTACGGTTCCGATTAATCCAGCTTTGTAGCCCAATTCTCTTGCAATTTTATATAACAAAGTAGCAGTCGTAGTCTTGCCATTTGTGCCGGTTACCCCAATAACTTTTAATTTTGCTGACGGATTGCCATAAAAATGCAATGCCACAAGTTTGGACATCGCACGCTTTTTTATTTTTAAATTTTTAATTATTTTCTTCATATTTATCAACAAATTATAACATTTTATTCTTGTTCTTTCTTTCTCTTCAAATATTTCTTATTTTTAATCTTTTCTGGTAACAAACTCTCTTTCGTGTATTTCTCATAACCTTTACCATAACCCAAATCTTTCATAAGTTTAGTCTGCGCATTTCTGATATTCATCGGAATTGGTAAGTTTCCATATTTTTCTACATCTTGCAAGGCTAATTGATATGCTTCATATGCGCTCCTATCTTTTTTTGCCAAAGCAAGATAAGTTGCCCCGTGCATAAGATTAATAGCGCATTCTGGCAAACCAACAGTCTCAACCGCACGAAATACATCATTTGCAACAACCAACGCAGTCGGCTGAGCAAGACCAATATCTTCACTTGCAAAAATAACCATGCGTCTGGCAATAAATTTTGGATCTTCGCCTGCTGTTACCATTCGTGCCAAATAATAAAGCGCAGCGTCTGGTTGTGAAGCTCGCATACTTTTTATGAAAGCGCTGATTAAATTGTGATGTTCTTCAGCCTTTTTATCATAACGCAAAAACTTAGACTGTAATGTATTTTTCAAATTTTCTACAGTGATATCTTTATACAAAAAGACAGTGTTTTCTAGCATGGTAATCGCCTGACGCGCATCACCTTGAGCCATAGAAATCAACCAATCAAGCGCATCTTTTTTTAATTTATATCCCGTACGCTTAATTATTTTTTTCATTTCTTCTTCTGTAAATTCAGCCAAAACAAAAACTCTTGCGCGTGAAAGTAAAGCTGGAATAACTTCAAAACTTGGATTTTCAGTAGTTGCGCCAATCAAAGTTAATCTACCAGATTCAACATAAGGCAACAGAAAATCTTGTTGCGCTTTATTAAATCTATGTATTTCATCTAAGAATAAAATTCTTGGCCCGAGCAACGCACCTTGAGATTCTACTATTTTTCTAATATCATCTTTTCCAGCTGATACAGCAGACAGTTCGTGATACTCTGCGTTTAGCGCTTTTGCATAAATTCTCGCAAGTGTAGTTTTTCCAACTCCTGGTGGACCCCAAAGAATAAAAGAGAACAAATGCTTCTTGTCTATTGCAACAGAAAGGGGCTTTCCTTCCCCAATAAGATGTTCTTGCCCAATAAATTCTTTAAGATTCTTAGGCCTAATTTTTGATGCTAATGGCTCCATATTTGTATCTAATCTATACTCGCCATTATAACTCAAAACAGCCAAATTTGTACTTTTATTAGAAATTATTAGAACATAAATATTTTTTGACAAAATAGCTATTTGTGATAATGTGAAAAAAGAACTGGACCTTGAAAAACAAGGTTTTTTGTCTACATAATTTATTATTTATTCACTAAAACTTTAAAAAATGAAAAAGTTGTTAGCTTTTCTTGTGTTGGCACTACTGCCAGCTATTATGTCTGCCTCAGAGGCAGACTTGAAAATTCCGGTATTATCCGGAGACCAAACAAATCTGTTATTATGGGGATTTGTAATTTGTTTTCTTGGTTTAGGTTTTGGCTTATATCAGTTTATGAAAGTCAAAAAACTACATGCTCATCAATCTATGCTTGATGTTTCAAAAGTAATTTTTGAAACATGCAAAACTTATTTAATTCAGCAGGGTAAATTTTTAATAATATTATTTATCTTCATTGCTGCATGTGTTGCCTTCTATTTTGGTTTTCTTCAGGAACAAAGCACAGGTGGTGTTCTTCTTATTTTATCCTGGACTGTTATTGGAATTTTAGGATCATATAGTGTTGCCTGGTTTGGTATTCGTATGAATACACTTGCCAACAGCCGTATGGCCTTTGCGTCGCTAGAACGCAAACCGCTAAAATTACTGAATATTCCTCTAGATTCAGGAATGAGTATTGGTGTAATGTTGGTTTGTGTCGAGCTTATCATGATGCTTATCATTTTAATGTTTGTTCCTCGCGAATTAGCCGGTGCCAGTTTCATTGGTTTTGCTATTGGTGAATCACTCGGTGCTTCAGCTTTACGTATTGCCGGTGGTATCTTTACAAAAATTGCTGACATTGGGTCTGACCTAATGAAAGTAGTTTTCAAAATTGGAGAAGATGATCCTCGCAACCCAGGAGTTATCGCAGATTGTACCGGTGACAATGCCGGAGATTCTGTAGGACCTACCGCTGATGGCTTTGAAACTTACGGAGTAACAGGAGTTGCTCTTGTGTCTTTTATTGTTTTAGCTGTTGGATTTATTCCCGGAATAAGCGAAGAAACCCGCATTCTTTTTCAAACGAATCTTCTCACTTGGATATTTGTAATCCGTGTACTAATGGTTATCACATCTGTTCTTTCATTCGGAATCAACAGAATGTTAAGTAAATTATTATACAGTAAAAGTGATAATATCGATTTTGAAAAACCTCTGACCAATCTTATTTGGATCACATCCATTACTTCTATTGCCGGAACTTTTATTGCAAGTTACTTAATGCTCGGACCTTCCAGCGAAATTGGATTAACATATCCAAACTTATGGATTATTTTATCCGCAATAATTAGTTTTGGAACACTGGGCGCAGCATTAATACCAGAATTTACAAAAATATTTACTAGCACCAAATCACATCACGTAAACGAAATCGTAACGGCTTCACGTGAAGGCGGTGCTTCTCTGAATATTCTATCTGGTTTAGTTGCAGGTAATTTCAGCGCTTTGTGGATGGGCCTTGTATTTTTGCTATTAATGTTCGGCGCTTATTTTGCCAGTACTTTTGGACTTGGAGAAATTATGATCTATCCGTCAATTTTTGCTTTTGGTTTAGTAGCATTCGGAATGTTAGGAATGGGACCTGTTACTATCGCGGTTGACAGCTACGGTCCGGTTACGGATAACGCTCAATCTGTTTATGAACTATCTTTAATAGAAGAAATTCCTGATATTAAAAAAGATATTATTCATAAATTTCATTTTTCTCCAGACTTCGAAAAAGCAAAAGATTATCTTGAGGCAAATGACGGTGCAGGAAATACTTTCAAAGCAACTGCAAAACCCGTGCTTATTGGTACCGCAGTCGTTGGCGCTACAACAATGATTTTTTCACTCATCCTGGTTATCAAAAATGTTTTGGGCGTTGAACCTCAGCAAATTTTAAACCTCCTGAATCCATACACTATTCTTGGATTTATTGCCGGAGGCGCTGTAATTTTTTGGTTTACTGGCGCATCTATGCAGGCTGTTACTACGGGCGCACACCGCGCGGTGGCATTCATAAAGAAAAATATCAACTTAGATCCCAACGCTCCAAAAAAAGCAGACATAACTAAATCAAAAGAAGTAGTTAAAATTTGTACGCAGTATGCACAAAAAGGAATGTTTAATATTTTTATTGGAATTTTTGCTTTTGCGCTTGCCTTCGCTTTCTTTTCTGCTCCTAGTGATATTATTGCAAATGCAACTTCTGATGCAGACATTAAAGCCAATATTCTATCAAGTGGCCCTGTTTCATTTTT
The DNA here is from genome assembly GCA_035403785.1 of Minisyncoccota bacterium. GTDB lineage: Bacteria > Patescibacteriota > Minisyncoccia > Phycocordibacterales > UBA9973 > UBA9973. The sequence goes on from DAONFW010000011.1 coordinate 6,044, forward strand.
TGTCAGTTATTTGATTTCTATTGCTGTATTTGGTTTATTCCAAGCCATATTCATGGCTAATGCCGGAGGTGCCTGGGATAACGCAAAAAAAGTAGTTGAAGTTGACCTTAAAATGAAAGGTACTCCTTTGCACGATGCTGCAGTAGTTGGTGATACTGTTGGAGATCCTTTCAAAGACACTTCATCAGTTGCTTTAAACCCGATTATTAAATTCACTACTTTATTCGGTTTATTAGCAATGGAAATTTCAATCTCACCAAGTTTCAGAAACGCTGCGTTATATTTCGGAATCGCATTTCTAATTATAGCGCTGATATTCGTTTGGCGCAGTTTCTACCAGATGAGAATCAAAGAATAATTAAAAACTTTTTCAACTTAAACACAAAGCCTGCTTTCTTTTCAGAAAGCAGGCTTTTTTATTTACTATTTTATTTTTATTTATTTTAAAACTTAAGATTTATAACTTTCGTACGGCTTTACTATCATTTCTTGTTCTATTTTTTTGAATCTTTCTAACTCTTTACCGTCAACTACAATATTTTCCAAAAACATGTGCTTTGGTCTAGCCCAGATTATTCCATCTTCTAAGTGCATATAAATAACTAAGTGCTCTTTTGTCTCAGAATGTATCGCTTCGCAAAGCACTTTTACTTTTGTGCCTTTGTAATGCATATATGTTGCACCAATTTCTAAGTTTTTCATATATTTATATTATATCAACCTTTTTACTTTATTTACGCTCCGTGACATTTTTTATATTTTTTTCCAGAACCACATGGACACGGATCATTTCTTCCAACTTTTGGTTCATCTTTTTGTGTAGTTTTTACCTCTTTTGTATCAGCAAATTCTCCTGGTTCACTATGATTAGTTACCAATTGTGTTTTTTCAATATTTTCATCTTTTTTTGCGGGCTCATTTATATTTTCAACAAGAGAAAGAACTTGCTCTTTGAAAACTTCTTCCATGTCTTTGAACATTCTTAGCCCTTCTTTCTTATATTCTATGATTGGATCTCTTTGACCATAAGCACGCAAATTCACAGAAGATCTCAAATAATCCATTGCTTCAAGGTGTTCCATCCAAAGTGCATCAGTTGTATACAAAGCAATTCTTCTAACTACTTCAAAAAAAGCTTCATCTCCTAATTTTTCTCTTTTTTCTTTAACTGTATTTTTTATTTTTTCTTCTTTGCCCTCTAAAATATCGTTAATTAACTTTTCTATTCCCTGCTTATCAGTTTTTAACATTTTCTGCCTTCTGTCATAAATAGACTGTCTTTGATGTGTCATAACATCATCATATTCAAGAGTGTTTTTTCTAGAATCAAAATGAAATCCTTCGATCTTCTTCTGTGCTCCTTCTAGTGCATTACTTACAAAACTATTTTTAATCGGCATATCTTCTGGAATTCCAAAACGTCCCATCATGCTCTTTAATCTTTCTGAACCGAAAACACGCATCAAGTCATCTTCAAGAGAAACGTAAAATTGCGTCTCACCAGGATCCCCTTGTCTTCCAGAACGTCCTCGCAACTGATTGTCTATTCTGCGAGCTTCATGTCTTTCCGTTCCCAACACAAACAGTCCACCAGAATTTTTTACAAAATTATATTCTTCAGTAACTATCGGATTTCCGCCCAACTTAATATCAATTCCACGGCCTGCCATATTTGTAGCAATAGTTACAGCTCCACGGCGCCCTGCTTGGGCTATAATTTCTCCTTCTTTTTCGTGATTCTTAGCATTCAAAATAGTATGTTGCACACCTTCCTGTCTCAAATAAGCAGAAAGCAATTCGTTTTTCTCAATCGAAATAGTACCAATCAAAACCGGCTGGCCTTTTTCATTAAGCTCTTTTACTTTCTTAGCAATAGCCTGAAATTTTCCTTTTTCTGTTTGGAAAATCAAATCAGAATTATCTATTCTAATTACCGGTTTGTTTGTTGGAATAACGATTACTTCTAAACCATACACTTTCCAAAATTCTTCAGATGAAGTATCAGCTGTTCCAGTCATACCAGAAAGTTTTTTGTAAAATCTAAAATAATTCTGGAAAGTAATAGAACCAGAAGATCTAGTTTCTTTTTCTATTTTTACTCCTTCTTTTGCTTCTATCGCCTGATGAATTCCTTCTGACCAACGTCTACCTGGCTGCAATCTTCCAGTAAATGGATCAACAATTACCACTTCCCCTTCTTTTACAACATAATCTTTATCTTTTTCAAACAAAGCTTGCGCACGAACGGCTGTTTCAAGATGATGCACATACTTGATTCCTTTTTCAGTATAAATATTCTGTATGCCCAACAAATTTTCTGCCTTACTTATCCCTTCGTCTGTCAAAGTAATAGCTCTTAATTTTTCATCTACTTTATAATCAGCATCTCTCTTAAGCTGTCTTGCAATCTGATTAAATTTTATATAAAAATCTTCTGAATCACTTGAAGCTGAAGAAATAATAAGTGGCGTTCTTGCTTCGTCTATCAAAATAGAGTCGACTTCGTCAACAATCGCAAAATTATGTTCTCTCTGCACCAAATCTTTCACAGATACTGCCAAATTGTCTCGCAAATAATCGAAACCATATTCATGATTTGTTCCGTATGTTATATCCGCAGCATATGCTTCTTTTCTGGAACATGGTCGCAAAAAATCATAAACGATTTTGTATTCTCCAACTTGATCACGTTCTTTATCTTCTTCTGTATGTTTTGGATCATAAAGGTAAGAAACGTTTTGTGAATTTATCACGCCGACAGTTAATCCAAGAAAATTATAAACCTGTCCCATGAGCACAGAGTCTCGTCTTGCCAAATAATCGTTCACAGTAACAATATGCACTCCTTTTCCAGTCAAAGCGTTCAAATACGCAGGCAAAGTAGCCACGAGAGTTTTTCCTTCTCCGGTCTTCATTTCTGATATTTTACCTTTATGAAGAGTTATACCTCCAATAAGCTGGACATCGTAGTGTCTTTCGCCTAGATTTCTTTTAGCAGCTTCTCGCACCAAAGCAAAAGCCTCTGGAAGAATATCGTCTAAACTCTCCCCTTTTTCTAATCTATCTTTAAATTCCTGGGTTTTTACCGGGAAATCGCTATCTTGTAATTTTGATATTTCAGTCTCTAAGTCGTTGATTTTCGCTATTATTGGTTTAATGCTTTTTATGAATCTAGAGCTGGTATCACCGAATATTTTGTTATATAAAGCCATAACTTATATATTAGCATAAAAAATAAAAAACTCCCGATTTTCATCGGAAGTTTTTTATGAGTTGATTAAGCTCGCTTCTTTGTAGTCTTTTTTGCTACTTTCTTTGTAGCTTTCTTTGCTACTTTCTTTGTAGCTTTCTTAACTACTTTCTTTGCTTTTTTCTTTGCTGCCATTTTATTTGTCGCTTACGCGAAATTATTTTTTAAATAGTTTGCATTTGCAATGATCACGACCAAAAATTTTTTTCAAAATTTTTTTAAAAAATAATCATTACAAAGAACTATCTTAATTATCTCGCACAAAAAAATTTAACACAATACTTTTTCCAAAAAAACTGTGGAAAACTTTTTTATTTACAAAAAATATTTCTAAAAATAAAATTTTATTTTTATCTCAACAAAAAAACTTTTAGAAAATAAAATTTATAAATATAAAAAACAAAAAAAATTTAAAAAAATATTTCTGAAATTTTTAAAAAGATAATTTGCAAAAAATAGAAATAAAAAAATCGCTTCCATTTGAGGCGGGTTATGGCTAAACTCCAACATATGTGCCTATGTGAGTGCGATAACCCGCCACAGATAAAAGCGATTCTGTAGCATCTAGATTATATCATAAAACAGAATCAAGTATACAAGCAACTACATCTTGGGGATTTGCTCCTACGTAATTGCACGTCTGACAGAAGTGCGAATCTTTATTTAATTCAGGATTAAATTGAATATTTTTGAGAAAAACTTTTCCTCTTAAATCCAAGACAAACTCAGAACGCAAATATTTTGGATTATTAAAATGCTTGTGCAGTTGCTCTGCTGCTTTCATTATGTTCTCTTTCTCTATTTTAGATATATTTTCTATATTTGGAAAAACATAAGTATCTTGATTTCTAAAACCAGCAACAGAGTGCGTGCTAATATTTTTTCCAGAAATGAATTCTTCTACCAAAATACTTTCTCCGTGATTTATACAGTCAGCAATCGATTCTATCAATTCAGGAAAAGTCTTTGCTATGTGTATTCCCATATCAGAATGTTGGGCAAAAGATTTCACAATCCAAGGAGCTGCAAACTTTTCATGTACTTCTTTTGCTTTCTTTAAAATAAAAGTTTCTTTTTCTCCATCAAAATCTTTTTGATAAATCGGAATAACTAAATGTCTCGGCATTTTTATCCCAACTTTTTTCATATGCTCTTCTAACATTGCTCTGTTCTGAATAACAGTATTATGAAAAACGTCTGCGCCAACATACGGAATAGCAAAACTTTGCAAAACATTTGTATAACTCGGCAATGAAACATTCCAAACAACATCAACTTTATGCATAAGGTCAGCAGGCTTTATTTCTTTCCCCGTCAGATGCCAAACATTATCTTTATCAATAAAAATATCAAATACTTGCCATTTGTCCCCTAATTTTTCAGTAATATGTAAAATCAATTCTCCTCCTTTCGCTAAAGAATTTTCATAATCATGTTCCCCTCCGCGCAATATTCCGACTCGTTTTTTCATATATTATAGTATACCAAAAAAATCCTCAGAAGAGGATTTTTTTGGTTAAATTATTTTTTTAAGAGAGATTATCAAGCCATTCACGGCCTTTCTGTCCTTCATATTGATTATTAACATGCCATGGTAACATAGCTTTTATATCTTCAGGTAAGTTAACGCTATAACTAACAGCAAAAGAATCATTAATTTTTTTTACTTCTTCCAACGTATCCAAATCCTTTTCCTCAAAAGCAGTCTTTGTAATATTTCGCAATTCAGAAAAATCAAGCTTGGAAAGACGTTCTGAGTCCTTCATATTTTTATCTAACACTTTATATTTTCCTAATAAAATTTCGCCAATATTTTTAACTAAGGTTTTTTTATTATTTTCTACCTTATTTATTGGTGATTGATCAAATCCCATAAAATTTTTTTAATTAATTTAATAATATAGACTTTCGAAATCTATATTCAAAGTTTAACACTTTATTAACCCTTGTCAAACACGCAAAAAGCCACCTTATAGGTGGCTTTTTGCTTAGCTTTGTCCCGACGCCTTTTAAGGTCGGGAAGCCGACTGCAACGTCGGCTCTGTTCTATGTTTTGTTTCGTTCTATTATTTACCAACTTCGGATTCTTTCTTCCGTGTCAGATCATTTTTAGGAAATGTGATCATTTTCCATTGTGTTGTCAATTGAGCAACACAATACCGACTCTATAAGTTTTGTTTAAAAATAAACAAAACGAGTTTCAAATTGAATTAATCCACGAGCAGCTTCCGCTACCCGTGCCTTGTT
>DAONFW010000012.1:0-7768 GCA_035403785.1 Minisyncoccota bacterium
GAATTCATTTTATTTTTTTATCTAAAAATTTCTAGAATAAATTTACTACATCATGATATGTGATCAAAAGCATAAATGCTATCAAAATCATAAAACCTATCATGTTTGTAATATTAGCGACTTTTGGATTCAAGCGAGAACCTTTTATTTTTTCTATCAACAAAAACAACAATCTGCCTCCATCCAATGCTGGAAACGGTATGAAATTTATCACAGCTAGATTAATAGAAATCAAAGCAGCAAAAGATAACAAATAAACAAAGCCAAATTTAGAAGCATCACCAACGATACTTACCATTCCAATTGGTCCAGTCACCGAAGACAAGTCCCCAACTCCATTAACGGCGTCTCTAATGAGCCCGTAAAGCCCCATAACAGTGCTTTTTGTGACCGAAATGGTTAATTTCATACCTTCAGAAAAAGCCTTGAAAAACGGCAATTTTGCTACACCAATTTGATCCATTGATATTCCGATACTAGGCTGTTCGTCTGTCGAAACTGATTTAGGAGTAATTTCAGTTAAAATAACATTTTTATCAGAACCTCTGGTATAACCTAATTCTATTTTTTTCTCACCGTTTGAAACAATTAATTCTTTAAATTTAACTGGGGTAATCTCGGTTCCAACAAGTTCTTCTTTAGTTTCAGCGCTTTTTACTGAAACGATTCTGTCGCCAGATTTTAAACCGGCAGTTTGCGCAGGAGAATTTTCCAAAACAGAAACAACAGCTAATTTTACATTTTCTAATTCATAACCTTTTGGCTCACTACCAAGAGACGTCGGCAGTCCTGAAATAAAACCAACAGAAAGCAAGATCCATGCCAAAACAAAGTTGGCAACAATTCCAGCAACCAAAACCAAAGCTTGCTGAGATTTTGGTCTAAAAGAAAAACTTCTTCTTCGTTCAGCTTTTTTCTTTTCTTCTTCTTCCGAATCCAAAAATCCTATTTCCAAAAGATCTGCCTCTTCCAAATTCTCTCCGAAAATTTTTACGAATCCTCCGAAAGGCAAAGCGTTGATAGAATATTCTGTTTCTCCTTTTTTGAAACTTGCAATTTTTGGAGGAAAACCAAAACCAAATTCCTCAACTTTTATTTTAAAAGCTTTTGCTGTAAAAAAATGCCCAGCTTCATGGGACAAAACCAAAACCATCAAAATTAATATAAAAATTAAAATATTCATTTTTTATTTTTTTTACTTTTTTATCCTATTACTTCTTTTTCTTTTTTCTCAAAAATAAACTCTAGGCTCTTGTTTGATTCGTCAACAATTTTTTGTAATTCTTCTTTTGATCTATTTTTTTCATCTTCTGTCATTTTTCCTTCTTTTTCTAATTTCTGTATTTCTTCCCAAACATTTCCTCTTTCTCTACGAACAGTGATTCTTGCTTCTTCTAATTTTTCTTTTAAAACTTTTACTAACTTTTGTCTTGTTTCAGAAGTTAACTGCGGAAAGATAACACGAATTCCAGCATCATCTGTTGCGACTGATAAACCTAAATCTGCAGTTAAAATAGCCTTTTCAATTCCTTTAATCTGACTTTTGTCCCAAGGAGCAATACGAAGAGTTTTTGGATCTTCAATAGAAATAGAAGCGACATTTTTAATCGGCTGCATTGCGCCATAAGATTCGACAGAAACTCCGTCCAAAATCATAGGTGAGGCGCGCCCAGTGCTCAACTGACTGTATTCTTTGGATAAAAATTCTTCTGCCTTTTTTAAATCAATTTTAAAATTTGAAAAATTATATTGCATCCCGTTAGAAATAGGAAATCTTTAGATTTCCGTGATTAATTTATTAATAATATTTTTTATATACTTCATCTTTTATTCACCCCCGTAAGGTATAATCTAATTTTTTGATTTCTAACGGGATTGCATATTATTTGTATTATAGCAGTAAGATAAAAGCAAAGCAAAATTCAGTTATCTTACCGAATTATTCTTAATAATTAGTAAATTATTAGTTATAAATTTATTTGTTTAGTAATGAAATTGCAACAGATTCTAAGAGCATTTTTGCCGAAGCTCCCGGCTGACGAAGATACTCCCGAACTTTGAAAATATGCTCAACACCTTCTAAATTATCTGCATTTTTTAAAATATTTTTTTTACTTATCACAGATTCTAAACTTGCTAAAAATTTCAAAGCTCTCGTTTGGTTTGATTCAGTATTTACATCATTCTCTTTCTCTTGTTCTTTCTTTCCTGCATCTTCTGGTGACGCTTTTTCTTCTTTCCCAATTAAAATTTTCTCTTTTATAAAATCTAATCTGTCTTTTAAATTCATTTTTAAAAAAGTTTCAGCTTTCTTTTCTTCTTCAATTAAATTTTCTTTATTTCTAATTAAATAAAATCTAGACAAAAATGTTTTCAGTAAACTGTCAGTATTTGGCGTAACAATAAAAAAATGAGTGTTTTCTATTGGCTCTTCAAACATTTTGAGTAACACACTTTGCGCGTCACTTGTAAATCTGTTAATACACAAAACAAAAATTCTTTTGCTTTCTGAAAAAGATTTTTCACTTCCCATATTTCTCAAACCAAAAGCGTCATTTATTTTAAAATGATCAATTACAGAATGATAAAAATCTGGATTACCAACTGTTTTTATTTTTATTTCTTTCTCTACAAAAGAAAAAATTTCAGGAAGAACAATTTCCTTTTCTCCTTCTATTAAGTAAGCATGATGCAGATTATTTTTATCAAAATGCTCTGATATTTTCATTCTTTTTATTTCTTTTCTATTTATTTTCTTTCTATTTCTTATTTTTTACTCAAAATAGTCTTTTTATATACATCCAAATGTTCCAAGGCAGCACCAGTTCCTTTTGCCACACAATAAATAGCATCTTCGGCAAGAACTGCTTTTACACCAGTTTTTCTGTAAACTAAATCTGGCAAATTTCGCAACATTGAAGAACCTCCAGTCATGATAATTCCATGATCAATAATATCAGAAGCCAATTCTGGTGGAGTTTCCTGCAATACATCTTTGATAGCTTTTACCATTTGCTTAAGTTCATTATCTACAGCCTTAACTATTTCGTTAGTAGAAATCTGCGCAGTTCTTGGCAAACCTTGAATATAGTCACGGCCTTTTATTGTTACTCGCAATTCTTCTTCGAACGGCACAGCAGCACCAATTTTAATTTTTACTTCTTCGGCTGTTTTATCACCAATAGCCAAATTGAAAGTTTTCTTTATATAATCCGCAATTGCTTGATCAATTTTATTTCCTGCGCACTTTACAGAAGTACAAGCAACAATTCCGCCAAGAGAGATGACAGCGACATCTGTAGTTCCACCACCAATGTCTACAACCATGTGGCCTTTTGATTCATGAATAGGAATTCCTGCGCCGATAGCAGCAAGAATTGGCTCTTTCACAACATAAGCGTTTCTTGCGCCTGCACGAATGGCTGCTTCTACGACAGCTCTTCTTTCTGTAGAAGTAACTCCAGCTGGAACAGAAATCATTACGTCTGGTTTAAACAAATTAAATTTCCCCATCGCTTTATTTATAAAATATCTAAGCATTGCTTCAGTAACTCTGTAATCAGCGATGACTCCGTCTTTCATTGGACGATAAGCAATAATAGATTCCGGAGTTTTTCCAATCATTTCTTTTGCTTCTACGCCGATAGCTAAAATTTTATTATCTTGTTCAGAAACAGCTACCACAGAAGGCTCGTTCAAAACAATACCTTTTCCGGGAACAAACACAAGAGTATTGGCTGTCCCCAAATCTATACCTAATTTTCTTGAAAATATACCCATATGCTAAATATAGCACAAATTATGCTAGAATAAAAACATGAAAATAGTCACCGTAATGCCATTCAAAAGAGGGGTATTAAAAGAAGAATTTACCTATTTCAGCGCTCAAAATATAGAAAATGGCAGCATTGTGAATATTCCTATGAGAAATAAAAAAGAATTGGGACTTGTAATTTTTTCCGAAGAAGTTTTGAACGAAAAATCAAACATTAAAGAAATGCCATACAATCTGAAAAAAATAGACAGCGTCAAAGAACAGTCTATTTTTCAAAAAGAATTTTTTGATTCTTTAATCCAGCTAAGTAAATATTTTGTTGCTAAAAAAAATCTGACAATTTCTTCTTTAATTCCAGCTATCATGCTGGACGAGTATGATCAAATTTCAAAAGTAATAAAAAATTCGAATAAAAACAAAACAGAAATTAAAGATATCTCAAAAGAAATAAACAACAAAATAAACAACAATAGTAATAATAAACAAAATATAAAATCAGAAAAACTTCTTTTCCAAACTTCTTTTTCTGACAGAATTTCTTTTTACAAAACATTAATTCGCAGTTCATTTGCTGAAAAAAAATCTATATTCGTGGTTTTGCCAACAGAAAAAGACATAGAGATTTTTCAAGAAAATCTTTCAAAAGGCATAGAAAAATTCACTTTTGCAATACACGGCAATCTTTCTAAAGAAAAGCAGCTAGAAAACATAAAAGAAATCTTAACTTCAGAACATCCTGTTTTGGTTCTTGGAACTGCCCCGTTTTTATCAATACCACGAGAAGATTTCAAAGTGATAATCCTAGAGCACGAAAGCTCTAGCGCTTATAAAACAATCAAAAGACCAATAATAGATTTAAGAATTTTTTCTGAAATCTTCGCTCTAAAAACAAACGCGAAATTTATCATTGCCGACACGGTTTTGCGTTTCGAAACAATCGCGCGAAAAGAAACAGATAATCTTGCTGAAATCTATCCGCTGATGTTCAAAACAAATTTTGCTGGCGAAATAAAAATATCTGACAAAAACGAAGCAGTTGAAGTAATAACCGAAGAAAATTTAGAAAAAAAGAAATTCAAAATATTAACTCAAACCACTATTGCAGAAATTAAAAAAACTTTGGATCGCAAAGAAAATGTTTTTATTTTTTCCCTGAGAAAAGGCTTGGCTACTACGACAATATGCGGCGATTGTTCAAATCCAGTCTTGTGCGATAAATGTTCCGCTCCCCTTGTTCTTTATCAATTTAAAGACAGCAAAAAAAGAATGTTTTTATGCAATAAGTGCGGCACAGAAAAAAACACTGAAATAACTTGCTCAAAATGCGGAAGTTGGAATCTCGTACCACTGGGAATCGGTACAGACACTGTTTTTGAAGAAGTAAAAAGAAATTTTTCACAGGATAACATTTTTAAACTAGATAAAGAATCAACTAAGACAGCCAAGAAAGCTGAGAAAATAATAAAAGATTTTTCCAAAAATCCTGGTTCTATTTTAGTTGGTACAGAAATGGCTTTATTTTATTTAAAAGAAAAAATACCACTTACAGTGATTGCAGCTTTTGATTCACTCTGGAGTATTCCAAATTTCAGAATGAGTGAAAAAATAATTCAAATACTAACAGCTATATTAAACAAAACAGAAAAAAAATTAATTATAGAAACAAAAAACGAAGAAGACCATATTATCAACGCTGTCAAAAGAGACAACATTGCTTCTTTTGTACGGGAAGAAATTAGAGATAGAAAAAATCTTGGCTATCCGCCATTTAAAAGATTTATCAAAATAAGTTTTATTGGCACAAAACCAGAAACAGCAAATGCGCGAAAATTCTTAACGGAAAATTTCAGAGAATACGAACCTGATATTTTTAGTGGTTTTGTAACAAAAACAAAAGACAAGTTCATCACCAACGCGCTTATAAAAATAGATTCTCAAAATTGGTCTTTGCCAGAAATATCTCAAGATTCAAGCATTGATGATATTTTGAATAAAAAATTAATTTCACTACCACCGCAATTTTCTGTAAATATAGACCCAGAAAATATTATTTAAAATGAATAAAAAACCGCGCTGCTTGTACGCAACGCGGCTGAATTTTCTTTGGTTTAATGTTAATCTGGCATTCTGTTTCTATAAAATCCGGCCTGACTTTCTATTTCCAGGATATCTTTTTTATTAAGAAATATTTGATCTTTTCTGGAAACCCGTTTCCAATGATAGTTGTCAAAACGTCGTCTTACAACAACATTTATTCTCCTGAAAATACTTCTCTTCGTTTTTGCCATAATAACAATCTCCTTCTATTTTTTAAATTAAACTTAAAGTTACTAATTCCAAAGAACATGATACCATATAAAAATAATCATGTCAAAATAATTTCTTTTCTAACTATAAATTTAAGATAAATTATTATCTACTCAACCTGTCCGACTATCGCAACGTAATTCTTGCCGTACTTTTTTGCGCACTTTGGACAAGTCGTGTACCACATGTATAACTTTTTTGTTTCCAAATTTATACCCTTCAGATAATCCTTGAAATCCTTCACCCACTTCCCTGTATCTTTGAAATTTCCTTCATACACTTTGCACATAAATTTTCCAGTCAGCATTATATTCTCAACTCCTGGAACTTCTTTGTCACTAGCTAAATATAAATTCATATTCCACTTACTCGTATGATCAGCAAGGAGCAATCCATCCGTCGCATTCGCGCCAGCTTTTCCCATTTTGTTACACAACTTTTTCATCACAATACCGAAATTTAGTGGCATATATAGAAAAGTAAAAACTTTCGTTTTTAAAAATCTTTTATCTTTCCAATCTAAAATTTTCCCATCCCAAAGTGCTGGCTCAAATTCTGCACAACATGTTTTTTCTTTTTTTATTTCTTCACTCATTTTTTTGTTTTAAAATTAAAACTAATAATTATTTAACTAACATTTTTATTAATAAAACTACAAACACAGCACTCGTAGTGAAAGCTGAAGACAAGCACCAAGTGCACCAGCTTTTCAAAACAAACTTCTGTATGTAAGTAAGGTAAACAGTAAACAACATTCCACCGCAAGCAACTACAAACAACAGAATATCAATATTCACAGAATTTAAAAATCCAAACAAAACTAGACTATTTCCAATAAATAAAATTCCATAGAAAAGCATTCCAAAATATTCCAGCCCAATACCAGCGATTTTCGAATATTTACTAGAAAGCACGATTTCACATTTGCCATTAAGAGGACAAATCATCGGTTTGCCAGAATGCTTTTCCTTATAAATTCTATATGAAACATACAACCCGCCCACTGATAATGCTAAACAAATTAAATTGAAGATCATGAGGTAATTATAGCATTTTTGCGCCCTGTGGATAACTCTTGACTTTGTAATACGTTTTGTAATACAATATAAATATCCTTACGAAAAAGACCCTTATGGAGCTCGTCTCCATCGGGGGCTTTTTCTTTTTATATACTTTTATCCTTTTTAAGAATATTCTTTTGTTCAGTAATATAAGCTATCTTCACTTCTGTTCTTTTTAAGAGCACAGAACATTTTTTTGTTTCATAAGGAGATAATATAAAGTCAATTTTATTTTTTTCTTTTAAAAATTTTACTAATGGAGTGTAATCACCATCACTTGAAACTAAAATAGCTTTATCAAATTTATTTTCATAAGATCCTTGCATAGCATGTACAACAATATCCGCATCACAATTTCCTTTAGCTTTCCCATCCCCATCAAAAATAACTTCTTTAAAAACTAGTGTATAACCTTGTTCTTGTAATTCAGTATACAAGTCCTTGTACTTTGGAATCATCCCTAAAAATAAATAAGCTTGCTTCACTCCAAATTTTTCTTTTAACCAAACACGAAAACGAGCATAATCAAATTTCCACTTCAAAGTTTTAATTCCTTTGTGTAAATTTGCTCCATCTATATAAGCTACATTATTTTCTTCTTTCATATTATTTAAAATTTTATTTC